>NZ_JBYSYA010000008.1:0-277237 GCF_058782785.1 Cupriavidus sp. FW306-01-F10A | reverse complement strand
GTGGCGGCATGGCCTCGGCGCGCGCGCGCGTGGCGCTGGCGGCGCGGCTGCGTGCCGCGGGCATCCGCGACGAGCGCGTGCTGTCGGCCATTGCCACCGTGCCGCGCCACCTGTTCGTCGAGCCGGGGCTGGCATCGCAGGCGTATGAGGACGCCGCGCTGCCGATCGGCCACCAGCAGACCATTTCCAAGCCGTCGGTGGTGGCGCGCATGATCGAGCTGCTGCGCGAGGGCCTGGCCGCCGACGCGCCGCTGGAGCGCGTGCTCGAGATCGGCACCGGCTGCGGCTACCAGGCCGCGGTGCTGAGCCAGGTCGCGCGCGAAGTCTTCTCGATCGAGCGCATCCGCCCGCTGCACGAGCAGGCCAAGGCCAACCTGCGGCCGCTGCGCGTGCCCAACCTGCGCCTGCACTACGGTGACGGCATGCTGGGGCTGCCCCAGGCGGCGCCGTTTTCGGCCATCATCCTGGCCGCGGCCGGCATGGAGGTGCCCGAGGCGCTGCTGGAGCAGCTGGCCATCGGCGGGCGCCTGATCGCCCCGGTGGCGGTGATGCCGCCGGCGGGCGTGCCGGGCCAGACCGTCACGCAGCAGCTGTTGCTGATCGAGCGGCGCAACCGCCATCGCTTTCACAGAACCGCGCTTGAAGCCGTTTTCTTTGTGCCCTTAAAATCGGGCACCATCTGAGTCGAACTATGCACAACATCGTGAAATCGCAATATTTCGCACGCGCCGGACAACTTTTTGCGGCCTCGGCGCTGACGGCCCTGCTGGCCGCCTGCGCCAATTCGCCGATGCCGGCACCCGTGGTTGACCGTACCTCCACTTCCGGTACCACGGCCGCGACGCTGGAACCGGCGCCCCCCGGATACTATCGGGTCAAGCGAGGCGATACTCTTTACCGTATCGCGCTGGAGAACGGCCAGTCGTATCGCGATGTGGCAACGTGGAACAACCTGACCAATGTGAACCAGATCGAGGTCGGCCAGCTGCTGCGCATCGTGCCGCCGGGTGCCGACGTCAACACTGCGCCCGGCGTGGCCACCATGCCAGTGGCGCCGGGCACGGTGCAGGCGCAGCCGATCGACCAGGCCCGCCCGGCCGCCACGCCGGTGCCGCCGGCTGCGGCCGCTTCGGCGCCTGCGGCAACGCCCGCCGCGCCCGCCGCGGCCGCGGCGCCGGTCGCCGATGGCTCGATGAAGCTGGCCTGGCCGGCAACCGGCCAGACGGTCGGGAAATTCGACGACAAGGGTAATAAAGGCATCGATATTGCGGGCAAGAAGGGCGATGCGGTGCTGGCTGCGGACGATGGTCGGGTGATTCACGTTGGCCCCTTGCGCGGCTACGGGAATCTTGTCATCATCAAACACAACGAGACATTTCTTACTGCTTACGGGCACAACGACAAGGTGCTCGTGGCTGAGCAATCCGCGGTCCGAAAAGGCCAGAAGATTGCGGAGATGGGCAACAGCGATACCGACCGGGTAAAGCTTCACTTCGAAGTCCGCAAGAACGGAAAACCGGTTGATCCGATGCGGTACCTGCCGCCACAGTGAGGGTTCATGCCACGCCAGAAAACTGTCTCCTCCGGAACCGTAAGCAGGGCTCGCCGTCCCAAGCAGCCGGAAGTGAAGGCTGGTGTGGCACATCCCGACGCGCGCGCCGATGCTGAAGGCTTCGAGCCTGATCTCGCCGCCGAACTGATTCCCGTGACCGACGAGCCCATCGCCACGTCCACTTCGGTGGGCCTGCGCGAGGCCGACCTGCTTGCCGACGACAGTGAGCGCATCGTGCGCGACGACGATGAGGACGAGTCGGAAGACGAGGAAGAAGAGAGCGCGGAAAATGGCACCGACAGTGCCGCCCCCGAGCATGATGATTTCCGCACCGTGCTGCATACCGAGCTGGCTGCGGACACCGTCCAGCACTACCTGAACCGCATCAGCATCAAGCCGCTCCTGTCGGCCCCGGAAGAACTGCATTTTTCCACGCTGGCCAAGGACGGCGACTTTGCCGCACGCCAGGTCATGATCGAGCGCAACCTGCGGCTGGTGGTCAGCATCGCCAAGGGCTACCTCAATCGTGGCGTGCCGCTGCTCGACCTGATCGAGGAAGGCAACCTGGGCCTGATGCACGCGATTGAAAAATTCGATCCGTCGCGCGGTTTCCGCTTCTCGACGTACGCGACCTGGTGGATCCGCCAGAGCATCGAGCGCGCCATCATGAACCAGGCGCGCACGGTCCGCCTGCCGGTCCACGTGATCCGCGAACTCAACCAGGTGCTGCGCGCCAAGCGCCATCTGGAGAAGGGCGGCACCGACGGGCGCGACGCCAGCCTTGAAGACATCGCCCACCTGCTGGGCAAGACGCCGGACGAAGTGCAGGACGTCCTGGCACTCAACGAACATACCACCTCGCTCGATACGCCGTTCGATCTCGATCCCGGCTCGAGCCTCCTGGATTTCCTCTCCGACGAGCACAACGCCGCCCCCGACCAGGAGGTGGCGCACCGCGAGCTGGAAGGGCTGATGAAGCTCTGGCTGGCGCGCCTGTCGGAAAAGCATCGCTATGTGGTGGAGCGCCGCTTCGGCCTCAACCATATCGAGCCCGCCACGCTGGAAGAGCTGGCCGAGGAAATGGGCCTCACGCGCGAGCGCGTGCGCCAGATCCAGCAGGAGGCGCTGGTCAAGCTCAAGCGGCATTTCGCTTCGCAAGGTGTCAGGAAGGATGCTGTTCTATGACCCCTGTGCTGGTATTCGACATCGAGACCATTCCCGATGTTGCCGGCCTGCGCCGTTTGCATGACCATCCCGATGCGATGAGCGACGCCGAAGTCGCCGAGCATGCGTTTGCCGCCCGCCGCGAAAAGACCGGCAGCGATTTTCTCCCGCACTACCTGCAGCGCATCGCCGCGATTTCCTGCGTGCTGCGCCGCACGCACCGCGACGGCTCGGCGGTGTTCCACGTCGGCTCACTGGGCACGCCGGAAGACGGCGAGGCCACGCTGATCCAGAAGTTCTATGAACTGATCGCGCGCTACAGCCCGCAACTGGTTTCATGGAACGGCGGCGGCTTCGACCTGCCGGTGCTGCATTATCGCGGCCTGGTCAACGGCGTCACCGCGCCGCGTTACTGGGAGATGGGAGAGGGCCGCGACGACGACAGCCGCGACTTCAAGTGGAACAACTACATCAGCCGCTACCACATGCGGCACCTGGACCTGATGGACCTGCTGGCCATGTACCAGCCCCGCGCCAGCGCGCCGCTGGATGACCTGGCCAAGCTGTGCGGCTTCCCGGGCAAGATGGGGATGGACGGCAGCAAGGTCTGGCAGGCGTTCCAGGCCGGCCAGCTCGACGAGATCCGCGCCTATTGCGAGACCGACGTCGTCAACACCTACCTGATGTACTGCCGCTTCCAGCTGATGCGCGGCGGCATGTCGCCGCGCGAGTTCGACGTCGAGATGGAGTTCGTCCAGGAGTCATTGGCCGAGCTGCCCGGCGAGCAGTGGATGGAATACCTGCAGGCATTCAGGCTGCAGCGCCTCACGCCCGAAGCCGAAGACCTAGACTGAGCACGGCGGCGACGCGCCGCCGACACGAATTCACAGATCCAGCGACAGCAGGATCGGCTGGTGGTCCGAGTTGGCCGTATCGGCATCGACCTCGCAGCGCCGGATCCGCCCGGCGAGATTCTCCGTCACGAACATGAAATCGCAGGCGAACGGCGCCTCCGGCCATTGCTCCTTGTCATACAGGGCGCAGGTCGGCGCATGCGGCTGGCCTGGGTGTGTGTGCAGCCAGGCATCGCGCCAGGGCGGCGTGGTGTCGTCAAAGGGCTCGAGCACACGGCGGTAGGCAATATCGTCAGGCTTGCTGTTGAAGTCGCCGCACAGGACAGCCTCGGCCGGGCGCGGCTCCGGCGTGAACGGACCCGGCCATTTCTCGCTGCGGCCGGGGCGGCGCGCATGGTCGCAGGCTTCGGCGTGCCAGGTGCGCAAGGCTTCGGCTTGCGCGGCGCGCTGGTGTGATGAGTAATACTCCAGGTGCGTGCAGATCACGCGCAGCCGCCGGGTGCCGACTTCGACCGTGGCTTCCAGCGCCACGCGCGGCATCGACGCCACCTGCGGGTCCGCCGGCCAGGGCAGGGCGTGGTGGAAGACTTCGCGCACCGGCAGGCGCGTGGCGATCAGGTTGCCGAATTGCTTGCGCCCTCCGGTGGCGGTGCGCCGGTCGACACCAGGCGCGTAGAGCAGGTGGTAGCCGGGCAGCAGGGCGGTCAACTCCGCCACCTGGTCTTCCCCCGGGCTGCCGCGCAGTTCGCCGAAGCCGCGGGTGACCTCCTGCAGGCAGATGACGTCGGCATCGGCAATGCCGCGCAGGGTGTCGACCTGGCGGCCCAGGTCGACATGCCCGTCGGCGCCGCGACCCCATTGGATATTCCAGGAAATCAGTTCCATTTGCCGTCTCCGTCACGTCGCCGGGAAGCAGCCGCCGGTGCCGGCCCGGTCTGGCATACAATCCCGCTTTCACAAAACAATACGTCAGGTTTCGTCTGGTGTCCCAAGCCGTGTCTTCCCAACAAGAAACGCCGGCAGCCCCGGCCGCTGTTGCCGCTCAAGGTGCTGCTCCCGTCGCAAAAGAGTCCCGTGTCCGCGCCGACGCTGGCGCCCCCGCGGCCGATCCCGTGGTGTCGATCGACAGCCTCGACATGGAGGCCCGCGGCGTTGGCCGCCTGGTGAATGAGGACGGCACGCCCGGCAAGGTGATCTTCGTCGAAGGCGCGCTGCCCGGCGAGACCGTCAGCTACCGCAGCTTTCGCCGCAAGCCCAGCTACGAGCAGGCCCACCTGGTCGAGGTCCGGCAGGAATCGGTGATGCGCGTGAAGCCCGGCTGCCAGCATTTCGGGGTCTGCGGCGGGTGCTCGATGCAGCATCTCGATTCGCGCGCCCAGCTGGCGATCAAGCAGCGCGTGCTGGAAGACAACCTGTGGCACCTGTCCAAGGTGAAGCCCGATGTGGTGTTCCGCCCCATCGCCGGGCCGGACTGGGGCTATCGCTACCGCGCGCGGTTGACTGTGCGCCATGTGGCCAAGAAGGGTGGGGTGCTGGTTGGCTTCCATGAGCGCAAGAGCAGCTATGTGGCCGACATGACCCGTTGCGAGATCCTGCCGCCGCATGTGTCGGCCATGCTGGTGCCGCTGCGCGAGCTGGTTGGCGGCCTGTCGATCCGCGACCGCATGCCGCAGATCGAGCTGGCCGTGGGGCAGGAAGTCACCGCGCTGGTGCTGCGCATCCTGGAGCCGCTGACCGATGCCGACAAGGACCTGCTGCGCGCCTTCGCCGACCAGCACAAGGTGCAGTTCTGGCTGCAGCCCAAGGGCCCGGATACGGTTTATCCGTTCTATCCGGCCGATGCCGAGCTGGCCTATACGCTGCCGGAATTCGGCATCCGCATGCCGTTCAAGCCGACCGATTTCACCCAGGTGAACCACCAGATCAACCGCGTGCTGATCGGCCGCGCGCTGCGTTTGCTGGACGCGCAGCCGCAGGACCGCCTGCTCGACCTGTTCTGCGGCATCGGCAACTTCACGCTGCCGCTGGCCACGCAGGGCAAGTCGGTGATGGGCATCGAAGGCAGCGAGGCGCTGACCACGCGAGCGCTGGCCAACGCCGAATACAACGGGCTGGCGGCCAGGACCGAGTTTGCCTGCCGCAACCTGTTCGAGGTCACGGCCGAGGACATTGCCGCGCTGGGCCGCTTCGACCGCTGGCTGGTCGATCCGCCGCGCGAAGGCGCGCTGGCGGTATGCAAGGCGCTGGGCGAACTGGCGCAGCAGGGTAGCGACGTGCTGCCGCAGCGCATCGTCTACGTATCGTGCAGCCCAGCCACGCTGGCGCGCGACGCCGGCCTGCTGGTGCACGAGGCGGGCTACCGGCTCGCCGGCGCGGGCGTGGTCAACATGTTCCCGCACACCTCGCACGTGGAGTCGATCGCGGTGTTCGATCGCGGCTGATCGCGCAAGTCGCACCAAAGAAAAAACCGGCCATCAGGCCGGTTTTTTCATGCTGCAGGGGAGGTTGCCGTCACTCGCGGCTGCCGCCGAAGATGCCCAGCAGCGCCAGCAGGTTGACGAAGACGTTGTACACGTCCAGGTAGATTGCCAGCGTGGCGGTGATGTAGTTGGTCTCGCCGCCATTCACCACGCGCTGCACATCGAACAGGATGTACGCCGAGAAGATACCGATGGCGATCACCGACACCGTGATCATCAGCGAGGGCAGCTGCAGCCAGATATTGGCGACGCTGGCCAGGATCAGCAGGATCACGCCGACGAACAGGAACTTGCCCAGGCCGGAGAAATCACGCTTGCTGACCGTGGCGATGGTCGCCATTGCGCCGAATACCGCCGCCGTGCCGCCAAAGGCATACATGATCAGCGCCGGCCCGTTGGAGAACTGCAGCGTCACGCCGATCAGCCGCGACAGCATCAGCCCCATGAAGAACGTGAAGGCCAGCAGCAGGACCACGCCCATGCTGCTGTTCTTGGTCTTCTCGATACCGTAGAAGAACCCGAACGCGATGCCCAGGAACAGGATCAGCGACAGGAAGGGGTTGCCCGCCATGAAGCTGAAGCCTGTGGCCACGCCGATCCACGCACCGAGCACGGTGGGGATCATCGAGAGGGCCAGCAGCCAGTAAGTGTTGCGCAAGACCCGGTTGCGAACGACGACGTCAGTGACGGTCGACGCACTGTTGCCGAAACCGTAGGTGTTCAGCTTGTTATCCATGGTGACTCCTGTCTCAAAACGGTGAGGCGCCGGGCTGCGAGGCTTCGGATGCGAAGATTCGTATGGAACCCGGACGGAACCATCGTCAATGTGGCACCTGGGAGGTGGAATTGCAAGGGCGGGGTAACTCATGAGTCACCTCTTGCATTGCTTTGCGCCGTTCGGTGCCGCTCACATTGGATGTTAGCCGGGGCGGCGTGTTCCTGGCATGACAAGGTTGTAATGTGTTCATTGGCATGCTTGGCGTCCGGTTGTGCGGCAAGGGCGGCCCGACACACGCGAGAGCAGGGAAGACCCTCGAAAGGGTCATAGTCTTCGTGCTAGAATCGCATGTTTAATCCATTTGTAACCCCTTCATTTTTCGGAGTTTTTCATGGCGATCGAACGCACCCTGTCGATTATCAAGCCGGATGCCGTGGCCAAGAACGTCATTGGCCAGATCTACGCCCGTTTCGAGGCCGCCGGCCTGAAGATCGTTGCTGCCAAGATGGTGCACCTGTCGCGCGGCGAAGCCGAGCAGTTCTACGCTGTCCACAAGGAGCGTCCGTTCTTCAAGGACCTGGTGGATTTCATGGTTTCCGGCCCGGTCATGATCCAGGCCCTGG
Organism: Cupriavidus sp. FW306-01-F10A; assembly: GCF_058782785.1. Lineage (NCBI taxonomy): Bacteria > Pseudomonadati > Pseudomonadota > Betaproteobacteria > Burkholderiales > Burkholderiaceae > Cupriavidus > Cupriavidus sp. FW306-01-F10A. The sequence continues at coordinate 269,846 of NZ_JBYSYA010000008.1, read as the reverse complement.
AAGGCGAGAACGCCATCGCCAAGAACCGTGACCTGATGGGCGCCACCGACCCGAAGAAGGCCGAGAAGGGCACCATCCGCGCCGATTTCGCCGACAGCATCGACGCCAACGCCGTGCACGGCTCGGACGCCGCTGAAACGGCTGCCGTGGAAGTGTCGTTCTTCTTCCCGGGCATGAACGTCTACAGCCGCTGATTGTCCGGCGCTGCTGCCAGGACTAGACTGACACCGAAGCTGAGTTTGCCGTCATGAACGCTCTCGTCAACCTGCTCGACCTCGACGCGGACGCGCTCACCGCTTATTGCGGCGAGCTCGGCGAGAAGCCGTTCCGTGCGCGGCAACTGCAACGCTGGATCCACCACTACGGTGCCAGCCGCTTCGACGCCATGTCGGATCTCGCCAAGTCGCTGCGCGAAAAGCTCGCGACGCGGGCCGAGATCCGCGCGCCTGCCGCCATCACCGACCACCTGTCGGCCGACGGCACGCGCAAGTGGCTGCTCGACGTGGGCCAGGGCAACGCGGTGGAAACGGTCTACATCCCCGAGGAAACGCGCGGCACGCTGTGCGTTTCCTCGCAGGCGGGGTGCGCCGTCAACTGCCGCTTCTGCTCCACCGGCAAGCAAGGCTTTTCGCGCAACCTCAGCACCGGTGAAATCATCGGCCAGCTGTGGATGGCGGAGTTCGCCATGCGCGAACAACTGGGCCGCGGCCCCAAGGACGACCGCGTCATCTCCAACGTGGTGATGATGGGCATGGGCGAGCCGCTGCTGAACTACGATGCTGTCGTGCCGGCCATGCGCCTGATGCTCGACGACAACGCCTACGGCCTGTCGCGCCGCCGCGTGACGCTGTCCACCTCCGGCGTGGTGCCGATGATGGACCGGCTGTCCAAGGATCTCCCGGTGGCTCTCGCCGTGTCGCTGCACGCGTCCAACGACGCCCTGCGCGACGTGCTGGTGCCGCTGAACAAGAAGTACCCGCTGGCCGAACTGATGGCGGCATGCCGCCGCTACCTGGAATTCGCGCCGCGCGATTTCATTACTTTCGAATACTGCATGCTGGACGGCGTCAACGACGGTGTCGAGCATGCGCGGGAACTGCTGAAGCTTGTGGCCGACGTGCCGTGCAAGTTCAACCTGATCCCGTTCAATCCTTTCCCCGAATCGGGCCTGAAGCGTTCCAACAACGATCAGATCCGGCGCTTTGCGCAGGTGCTGATGGACGCAGGCATCGTGACCACCATCCGCAAGACCCGCGGCGACGATATCGACGCCGCCTGCGGCCAGCTGGCCGGGGAAGTGAAGGACCGCACGCGCCTGGCCGAGCGCGGCAAGTTCGGCAAGATCACGCCACTGGTGCCGGTCGCTGCTTCCGGCCAGCCTCGGGAGGTTCGCCCTGCATGATCCGTCTGCTCGCTGCGGCCCTGCTGGGGCTGCTGATGTTGTCCGGCTGCCAGCTGCCGCATGCGCCGGCGCAGGATCCCCAGACCGCTTCCGACCAGACCGATGCAAGGCGCCGCGCCGGCATCCGGCTGCAGCTTGCCACCAACTACCTGGAGGCGGGCCAGAACGCGGTCGCCCTTGACGAGATCAAGCAGGCCATTGCCATCGATCCGGCGCTCGCCGACGCCTACCATGTGCGCGCGCTGATCTACATGAACATGAATGAGCGGACGCTGGCCGATGACAGCTTCCGCACGGCGGTGTCGATGCGTGCCAACGACGGCGACCTGCTCAACAACTACGGCTGGTTCCTGTGCCAGGAAGGGCGCTACGGCGAGGCCGTGCCGATGCTGCAGCGCGCGATGTCGGCGCCGTCCGCAGGCGGCCCCGCCAAGCCGCTGATCAGCCTGGGCGCGTGCGAGCTGCGCCAGGGCCACAGCGCCGAAGCGGAAAAGAACCTGAAGGCCGCGCTCGGCTACGACCGCAACAACCCGGTGGCCAACACCAACCTTGCGCTGGTCTTCTACCGGCGCGGCGATTTCGCGCAGGCCCGGCAATATGTCCAGCGCGTCAACAACAGCCAATTTGTCAATGCGCAATCCCTCTGGCTGGGAGCGCGCATTGCCCACCGTCAGGGCGACAGCCGCACGCAGGATGCGCTTGGGGCGCAACTGCGCAGCCGCTTCCCCGACTCGCGTGAGTTGACCGCCTACGAACAAGGAGCATGGGATGAGTGAGCACGACCGCGCCGCAGGCCAGGCCGTACCGACGCAACAAGTCGGCGGGGGCGCGCACGAAGGAGAACGCGAAGCTGCCGCACGCGAGATCGGCGCAGCGCTGGCGCGCGAGCGCGAGGCGCAGCGCATGTCGGTGGAAGACGTCAGCGCGCGCCTGAAGGTGGCTGCAGGCAAGCTGCGCGCGATCGAGGCCGGCAACCTGCAGGCACTGCCCGACGTGACCTTCGCCAAGGGCGTGATGCGTGCCTATGCGCGCATGCTGCACGTCGACATCGACCCGCTGCTGGCACGCTTCCAGCCGCGCCCGGTGGCGCAGGTGGCGGAAATTGCCCGGCAGCGCGAGGGTGGCATCAATGCGGCCTTCGACGACCGCAACCGCTTCCGCTCGGGCGGCAACGGCGGCCGCTGGGTCTGGCTGGCGCTGGTGGCCGTGCTGGTGGCCGCGGGCGGCTGGTTCGGCCTTGACCATATCCGCGCATGGATCGATGCGCGCAGCAGCGCTGCCGAGACCGTAACGGCTGAAGCGCCTGCCGTGATCCAGAGCACGGAAGCTGGCACCGTGACGGCGGCGCTGCCGCCGGTCATGGCCGCCAGCGATTCGCCGGCGCCGTCTGCCGAAACCGCTCCGGCCAGTGCCGCCGCAGCTCCCGTGGCCGCGACGGCACCCGCAGCCGCTTCCGCGCCTGCAGCTGCCGCGGCACCGGCTGCGCCAGCAGGCGAGGGCGAACTGCAGATCCGCTTTGCCGGCGATACCTGGTATGAGATCCGGGACAATAGCGGCAAGATCGTCATGGGCGGTACCGCCAAGGCCGGCCAGACCGTGGCCGGTGGCGGCACGGCCCCGTACAAGGTGGTGATCGGCAACGTCAAGGGCGTCGAGTCGTTGACGCGCAATGGCACGCCGGTCGACCTGAAGGCAGCCAACCGCAACAACGTGGCGCGCCTGACGCTGCCCTGACGCGGGCGCGCGGTGCGTCTTTGCAAGGTGGTAACGCTATGAACCAACAGCTCTGTCTCCCGGTCCTGCCCGGTCCGCTGCCGCGCCGCCAGACGCGCCAGGCGCGCGTTGCGTGGGGCGACAATGTGGTGACCATTGGCGGCAGTGCGCCGGTGCGCGTGCAGTCGATGACCAACACGGATACGGTCGATGCCATCGGCACGGCCATCCAGGTCAAGGAACTGGCGCGTGCGGGCTCGGAGATCGTGCGCATCACGGTGAACACGCCCGAGGCCGCCGCCGCGGTGCCGTCGATCCGCGAGCAGCTCGACCGCATGGGCGTGAACGTGCCGCTGGTGGGCGACTTCCACTACAACGGCCACAAGCTGCTGCAGGACTATCCGGCCTGTGCCGAGGCGCTGTCCAAGTACCGGATCAACCCCGGCAACGTCGGCCAGGGCGCCAAGCGCGACACGCAGTTCGCGCAGATGATCGAGATGGCGTGCCGCTACAACAAGCCGGTGCGCATCGGCGTGAACTGGGGCAGCCTGGACCAGGACCTGCTGGCACGGATCATGGACGAGAACGCCGGGCGCGCCGAGCCGTGGCCGGCGCAGAGCGTGATGATCGAGGCGCTGATCACCTCGGCCATCGACTCGGCCAAGAAGGCCGAGGAAATCGGCCTGCCGGGCGACCAGATCATCCTGTCGTGCAAGGTGTCGCAGGTGCAGGAACTGGTCGCGGTGTACCGCGAGCTGGCACGCCGCTGCGACTACGCGCTGCACCTCGGGCTGACCGAGGCCGGCATGGGCAGCAAGGGCATCGTGGCGTCGACCGCGGCGCTGTCGGTGCTGCTGCAGGAAGGTATCGGCGACACCATCCGCATCTCGCTGACGCCTGAACCCGGCGCGCCGCGCGAGAAAGAGGTGTACGTGGGGCAGGAGATCCTGCAGACCATGGGCATGCGCAACTTCACCCCGATGGTGATTGCGTGCCCGGGCTGTGGCCGCACCACCAGCACCGTCTTCCAGGAGCTGGCGGCAAGCATCCAGGCCTATCTGCGCGAGCAGATGCCGCAATGGAAGACCGTCTACCCGGGCGTCGAGGAAATGGATGTGGCCGTGATGGGCTGCATCGTCAACGGCCCGGGCGAGAGCAAGCACGCCAATATCGGCATCTCGCTGCCGGGCTCGGGTGAATCGCCGGCGGCGCCGGTGTTCGTCGACGGCGTCAAGGTGAAGACGCTGCGCGGCGAGCGCATTGCAGAAGAATTCCAGGCGATCGTAGATGAATACGTTCGCACGCATTACGGCCCGGGCGCTGCGCGGGCCGACAAAGAAGTGGCAGCCTGAGCCGGACCGGCCGGGTGCCAGCAGCCTGACAAGAACAGAATGACGCAATCCGAGAACGTGGCCGCCGCAGGCGGTGCCAAGACCGAACCGAAGGTGCGCCCCGCCAAGGCCCTGCAGGGCGTGAAGGGCATGAACGACATGCTGCCGGCGGACGCGCCGCTGTGGGAGCATTTCGAGAATGCCGCACGCGCCATGCTGCGTGCCTACGGCTACCAGCAGATCCGCACGCCGATCGTCGAGCATACGCAGCTGTTCGTGCGCGGCATCGGCGAGGTCACCGACATCGTCGAGAAGGAGATGTACTCCTTCACCGATTCGCTCAACGGCGAGCAGCTGACGCTGCGCCCCGAAGGCACCGCCGCGGCCGTGCGCGCCACCATCGAGCACAACCTGCTGTACGACGGCCCCAAGCGCCTGTGGTACACCGGCCCGATGTTCCGCCACGAGCGTCCGCAGCGCGGCCGCTACCGCCAGTTCCACCAGCTCGGCGCCGAGGCGCTGGGCTTTGCCGGCCCGGACGTGGATGCCGAAATCATCCTGATGTGCCAGCGCCTGTGGGACGACCTGGGCCTGGTTGGCGTGCGCCTGGAGCTCAATTCGCTGGGGCAGGCCCATGAACGCGCCGCGCACCGCGAACAGCTGATCAAGTACCTGGAAGGCTTCCAGGACATCCTGGACGACGACAGCAAGCGCCGCCTGTACACCAACCCGCTGCGCGTGCTGGACACCAAGAACCCGGCGCTGCAGGAGATGGCGGCCAACGCGCCCAAGCTGATCGACTTCCTCGGCGAGGAGTCGCTGGCGCACTTCGAGGGCGTGCAGCGCCTGCTCAAGGCCAACAACATCCCGTTCAAGATCAACCCGCGCCTGGTGCGTGGCCTCGACTACTACAACCTGACGGTGTTCGAGTGGATCACCGACAAGCTGGGCGCGCAGGGCACCATCGCCGGCGGCGGGCGCTATGACCCGCTGATCGCGCAGATGGGCGGCAAGCCGGCGCCGGCCTGCGGCTGGGCCATGGGCATCGAGCGCATCATCGAGCTGATCCGCGAAGAGGGCGTGGTGCCCGACGCGGCGGGCTGCGACGTCTACCTGGTGCACCAGGGCGAAGCCGCCGCGCAGCAGGCGATGATCGCCGCGGAACGGCTGCGCGACGCGGGCCTGGACGTGGTGCTGCACGCCAGCCCCGACGGCAAGGGCGGCAGCTTCAAGTCGCAGATGAAGCGTGCCGACACAAGCGGCGCGGCCTATGCCGTTATCATTGGCGACGACGAAGTGGCTGCCGGCGTGGTCCAGGTCAAGGAACTTCGCCAGCGCGAGCAGGCCGAAGGCGGTGGACAACAGGCCACCGTGCCGGCCGAGGGACTGGTCGATTACCTGATCGACGCCATGGTCGGCGCCAGCGAATAAATCGCGCGCCGGCCAGCCGGAAAACCCCAGTACACGAGTACCTAACCCAACGCAGGTGATTGCCTCGACATGGCTTACGATCTAGAAGAACAGGAACAGCTTGAGAATCTGAAGGCCTGGTGGCGCCAGTACGGCAATGCGCTGACCTGGGTGCTGATCGTCGCGCTGCTGGCGTTCGCCGGCTGGAACGGCTGGAAGTACTGGGAACGCAAGCAGGCGGGCGAGGCCGCGGTGCTGTACGAGCAGGTGCTCAAGGCCGCCGAGGCGCGTGACATCGAGCGCATCAAGCGCGCCGCGACCGACCTGGAAGACAAGTACGGCCGCACCGCCTATGGCCAGATGAGCGCGCTGGTCGCGGGCCGCGTGCTGTACGATGCGGGCGACCTCGCCGCGGCCAAGAGCCAGCTGCAATGGGCCATCGACCATGGCGACCAGGAGTATTCGCACCTGGCGCGCGTGCGCCTGGCCGGCGTGCTGCTCGACGAGAAGGCCTACGACAAGGGCCTGGCGCTGCTCAAGGATGAACCGCCGGCAGCGTTCGTGGCGCTGTATGCCGACCGCCGCGGCGACCTGCTCGCCGCACAGGACAAGCGCGACGATGCGCGCACGGCCTATCGCAAGGCGCTGGACAAGCTGGGCCAGGATGAGCCGGCGATGCGCCAGATCATCCAGTTCAAGCTTGATGCGCTGGGCACGGCCTGATCCGGCCGCTCCCGAACGCATGCAAACACCGCATATCCAGCGGATCGTATAAACAGGACCGTAACCCTATGACGTCAGTGCTTTCCCGTGCCGTACATCGCCAGCCCGCCCGCGCCATGACCCGTGCGCTGGTGGCGGTTGCCTGCCTGGCCACACTGGGCGGCTGCTCGCTGTTCAGCAAGGAAAACAAGCACCCGCCCGCCGAGCTCAAGCCGATCTCGGGCACGCTGTCGGTGCGCCAGGCCTGGAAGGCCGACGTGGGCAAGAGCGGCCCCTATTCGATGCAGCCGGCCGCGGCGGGCAACAACGTCTACGTCTCGTCCAACAACGGCAACGTGATGGCGCTGGAAGGCGCCAGCGGACGCGTGCTGTGGAAGGCCAAGGCCGACCTGGACCTGACCTCGGGCCCGGGCAGCGATGGCTCGGTGACGGCGGTCGCCGGCGAGAAGGGCGCCATCTATGCCTTTGACGCCAGCGGCAAGCAGATCTGGAAGAAGCAGGTCAACGGCGAGGTGCTGTCGGCGCCGCTGGTCGGCAACGGCCTGGTGGTGGTGCGCACCACCGACACGCGCGTATTCGGCCTGGACGCCGAGACCGGCGAGCGCCGCTGGATCTACCAGCGTTCGCAGACGCCGCTGAACCTGCGCGCGGCGATGGGGATGGTGTTTGCCGGCGACGGCATCGTGATGGGCTTCCCCGGCGGCAAGCTGGGCGTGCTGACGCCGGGCAACGGCGTGCTGCGCTGGGAGAGTGCGGTCTCGTACCCGAAGGGCGTGTCGGAGATCGAGCGCCTGAACGACGTCACCGGCCTGCCGATGGTGAGCGGGCGCCAGGTCTGCGCCACTACCTTCCAGGGCCGGGTGGCCTGCCTGGAGCTGGCCAGCGGGCAGCCGCAGTGGGGCAAGGATTTCTCGTCGCCGAGCGGCCCGGCGCAGGATGACAATGCAATTTACGCCAGCGACGAGCAGTCGGTCGTGCATGCGTTCGACCGCCAGAACGGCAACGAGCGCTGGAAGAACAACGACCTGCGCAATCGCCGCCTGGGCGCGCCGCTGGCCCTGGGCCGCTCGGTGGTTATGGGCGACTTTGAAGGTTATGTACACTTCCTGTCGCGCGAAGACGGCCAGGTCATCGCACGCATGAAGACCGATGGCAGTGCCATCACCGCCGCGCCCGTGGTGGCGGGGCAGACCCTGGTAATCCAGACCCGCGACGGCGACGTCTACGGTTTCCAGCCTGGCTGACAGGAATCCAATGCGCGCTGCCGTACACCTGTCGGTACGGCTAGCGCCGAATCCGGTAGCATGATCCTTAGCGCGGCAATTGCAGCGGGTCCGTTGACCCGGCACCGCGCCCGACAGGACAAGCGGCAGACCGCGCCCTAGGTGGCGCGGCGTGCCGTCGGATCCATTGACTCCGGAGTTACCGGGGGGCGGCGTGCCGGCCCCCGTTTCCGTTTATTGCATGAAACCAGTTATCGCACTTGTCGGCCGCCCCAATGTGGGCAAGTCGACGCTATTCAACCGCATGACCCGATCGCGCGACGCCCTTGTCGCCGACCTGCCGGGCCTGACGCGCGACCGCCATTACGGGGAAGGGCGCATCGGCGAACGTCCGTTCATCGCCATCGATACCGGCGGCTTTGAGCCGGTGGTCAAGGAAGGCATCGTCGCCGAGATGGCCAAGCAGACCAAGCAGGCCGTGGTCGAGGCCGACGTGGTGATCTTCATCGTCGACGGCCGCCTGGGCCTGGCGCCGCAGGATCGCGCCATCGCCGACTACCTGCGCAAGACCGGCCGGCGCATCATGCTGGCGGTCAACAAGGCCGAGGGCATGAAGTACACCTCGGTGGCGGCCGATTTCTATGAGCTGGGCATGGGCGATCCGTACGCGATCTCCGCTGCCCACGGCGACGGCGTGAGCGAACTGGTCGACGAGGCCATCGAACTCGCGGTCCAGGAGCGCCCCGAGCTGGGCGAAGAGATTCCGGACGAAGGCAAGGGCGTCAAGATCGCCATCGTCGGGCGCCCCAATGTGGGGAAATCCACGCTGGTCAACACGCTGATCGGTGAAGAGCGCGTGATCGCGTTCGACATGCCCGGCACCACCCGGGATGCCATCTACGTGGAGTTCGAGCGCGGCGGCAAGCCCTACACGCTGATCGACACGGCCGGATTGCGCCGGCGCGGCAAGGTGTTCGAGGCGATCGAGAAGTTCTCGGTGGTCAAGACCCTGCAGTCGATCGCCGATGCCAACGTGGTGATCCTGCTGCTCGATGCGCAACAGGATATTTCCGACCAGGACGCGCATATCGCCGGCTTTATCGTGGAGTCGGGCCGCGCGCTGGTGGTGGGCGTCAATAAATGGGATGGGCTGGACGGCCATACCCGCGACCGCATCAAGCATGACCTGGAACGCAAGCTGCAATTCCTGAGCTTTGCGAATTTCCATTTTGTCTCGGCGCGCGAGCGTACCGGCATTGGCGCGCTGATGCGTTCGGTCGATGATGCGTTCGCCGCTGCCATGGTCAAGCTGCCGACGCCGCAGCTCACGCGTGTGCTGCAGGAAGCGGTGGAATTCCAGCAGCCCAAGCGGGTCGGCGCGTCGCGGCCCAAGCTGCGCTACGCGCACCAGGGCGGCTCGAATCCGCCCATTATCGTGATCCACGGCAATGCGCTCTCGGGCGTTGCGGAAACCTACCGGCGCTACCTGGAAAATCGTTTCCGTACGGCATTCAAGCTCAAGGGCACCCCTCTTCGCATCGAATTTCGTACGAACAAAAATCCGTACGCGGACTCGAAGGATTGAGTCCGGAATCGGATTCCTGGCGGGGCAAGTTTTCGTTTGCGTTCGTTTGGAACTGCGGCTAAATTTGCGGTAGCAGGGGGTTCCCTGTGCATTGACGCCGACTTGGTACCGTTTTTGATCTTTTTTCTGGCGCGTTTTTGCGCCGACTGACTTGAACCGGGGATTTCCATCCCCATCATTCACCACTAAACCTATAAATTTGGAGTGTGCCATGAGCAACAAAGGGCAACTGCTACAAGACCCGTTCCTGAACGCGCTGCGCAAAGAGCACGTGCCGGTTTCCATCTACCTCGTCAATGGCATCAAGCTGCAAGGCAATATCGAATCGTTCGACCAGTATGTCGTCCTGCTGCGCAACACCGTGACGCAGATGGTCTACAAGCATGCGATTTCCACTGTCGTTCCTGCGCGCGCGGTCAATTTCCGCGTGGATGACGCCGCCGAGGCCTGATCTCCTTGCGGGCATCGTGCGGGCGCCCCGCGGCGCCGCACTGATGCCCGGCGCCGGTGCGCCATCGCGCCCGGTGCCGCGCGGCCCGGCGGTTGCCAATGCCGCCACCGCTGCCGCCACGTTCCGCATCATGCGGCGGCCTGTCCCGGCAGGGGCCGGGACAGTGTCCGACATCCGCCCGCCTTCCCCCTGAACCCGTTTTTCCCTGCGCTTACGCGCCCTCCCTTGGACCCCAGAGCCACTTCCAATACCGCCCCTTCGCGCGCCATTCTGGTCGGCGTCGACTTCGGCAAGCATGATTTCCAGGAAAGCCTCAGCGAACTGGCGCTGCTGACCTCTACCGCAGGCTCGCTGCCGGTGCATACGTTGACGGGCCGCCGCTCGCGGCCGGATCCGGCGCTGTTCATCGGCTCGGGCAAGGCCGAGGAGCTGAAGGAGGCCGCCGACGCCCTGGATGCCGACGTGGTCGTGTTCAACCACGCCCTGAGCCCGGCGCAGCAGCGCAACCTGGAACGCTTCCTGAACCGCCACGTGATCGACCGCACCGGGCTGATCCTGGACATCTTCGGGCAGCGCGCGCAGAGCCACGTGGGCAAGGTGCAGGTGGAGCTGGCGCAGGTCCAGTACCGCGCGTCGCGGCTGGTCCGCGCGTGGAGCCACCTGGAGCGGCAGAAGGGCGGCATCGGCATGCGCGGCGGCCCCGGCGAGCGCCAGCTCGAGCTGGACCGGCGCATGCTGGACGAGCGCGCCAAGCGGCTCAAGTCCGATCTGTCGCGGCTGCAGCGCCAGCACAGCACGCAGCGGCGCGCGCGCGCGCGCAATGACACGCTCAGCATTTCGCTGGTGGGCTATACCAACGCGGGCAAGTCGACGCTGTTCAATGCGCTGACCAAGGCTGGCGCCTATGCGGCCGACCAGCTGTTCGCCACGCTCGACACCACCTCGCGCCGGCTGTTCCTGGACGGGCTGGGCAACGTGGTGCTGTCCGACACGGTCGGCTTTATCCGCGACCTGCCCACGCAACTGGTGGCGGCGTTCCGAGCCACGCTGGACGAGACCGTGCATGCCGACCTGCTGCTGCATGTGGTGGATGCATCGAGCCCGGTGCGCCACGAGCAGATCGAGCAGGTCAACCGCGTGCTGGCGGAAATCAACGCGCTGGACATCCCGCAGATCGTGGTGATGAACAAGATCGATGCCGCGCCCGAGTTGTTGGAGCAGGGCCCGCGCCTGGAGCGCGACGAGGACGGCATCCCCACCCGCGTGTTCCTGAGCGCGCGCGAGGGCATGGGCCTGGATACGCTGCGCGAGGCCGTGGTCGAGGTGGCGCAATGGCTGGCCAGCCGCCCGCCCGAGCCGCAACCCTATGACCCGCGCCTGGCCGACGTGCCCCAGTACGCCGATGCCGGCGATGATGGCAGTGCAGATGAGGGCGGCGTGGCTGACGGCAGCGACGACGCCGACGCGGGGGATTCGGGCAGGCTGTAGCCTGTCAAGTTGCCGTCAGTTCGCCGCCAGTGCTCCGGCCGTTCTGCCCAATCCCGGTGCGATTGCTGCCGGGATTGCGCGAATTGGCCAAAAGTGGCTCGGATGACTGCTAGAATCCCCCTGTTACAAACTTCCCCGGACCCGTGCACTTCATGCCCCAGTTTCCCCGGAATGCTGATTCGAGCCTGACACCAGGCGGCCGCTTCGCGCTGCGCGCGGGCTGGCAGCGCCTGCGCGCCATCTTCTCGCTGAACGATCCGCGCTGGGGTCGCAACGGTCAGGACGACGACGACAAGAAGGACGGTCGCGACGACAACCGCCAGCAGAACCAGCGCCCGCAGCAGGACGGCGGCCCGCCCGACCTGGACGAACTGTGGCGCGACTTCAACCGCCGCCTGAACGGCCTGCTCGGCCGCAAGGACAACGGCGGCGGCAACAATCAGGGCTTTGGCGGTCCGCGCACGCCGGGCAAGGGCTCGGGGGTGGGCGCTGGCGTGATCGTGGCGGCCGTGGTCGGCATCTGGCTGGCCAGCGGCTTCTTCATGGTTCAGGAAGGCCAGACCGCGGTGATCCTGCAGTTCGGCAAGTTCAAGTACTCCACTGGCCCCGGCATCAACTGGCGCATGCCCTGGCCGGTCCAGTCGGCCGAGATCGTCAACCTGTCGGCCGTGCGTTCGGTCGAGGTGGGGCGCTCCACCTCGATCAAGGACAGCAACCTGAAGGACTCGTCGATGCTGACGCAGGACGAGAACATCATCGACGTGCGCTTTACGGTGCAGTACGTGATCCAGGACGCCGGCGAATTCCTGTTCTTCAACAAGACCGACCGCGGTGGCGATGAAGAGCTGGTGACGCAGGCCGCCGAGACCTCGGTGCGCGAGATCGTCGGCCGCAACAAGATGGACGCGGTGCTGTACGAGAGCCGCGAACAGATCGCGCAGCAACTGGCCAAGTCGATCCAGGCCATCCTGACGGCGTACAAGACCGGCATCCGCGTGCTGTCCGTGAACGTGCAGAGCGTGCAGCCGCCCGAGCAGGTGCAGGCCGCGTTCGACGACGTCAACAAGGCCAGCCAGGACCGCGAGCGCGCGATCAGCGAAGGCCAGGCCTATGCCAATGACATCCTCCCGCGCGCCAAGGGTACCGCGGCGCGCCTGAAGGAAGAGTCCGAAGCCTACCGCTCCCGCGTGGTGGCGCAGGCCGAGGGCGATGCCTCGCGCTTCCGTTCGGTGCAGACCGAATACGCCAAGGCGCCGCAGGTGACGCGCGACCGCATCTATCTGGAAACCATGCAGCAGATCTACACCAATTCGACCAAGGTGCTGGTGGACGCGCGCCAGGGCAACAATCTTCTCTACCTGCCGCTGGACAAGCTGATGGCACAGGCCGACGGCCGCGCTGCGCCGCAGCCGGGCCAACCGGGTGCGGCCAGCCCGCCGGCGTCCGCGCCGGATGCATCGACGGACGCCCGTTCGCGCGAAGCGCTGCGCAACCGCGACCGCGACTCGCGCTGAGGAGACCGTCATGAACCGACTGATTTCCTTCGCGATTGGCTTTTTCATCCTGCTGGCCGTGGTTTCGTCCATGCTGTTCGTGGTCGACCAGCGCCAGTACGCCGTGGTGTTCGCCTTCGGCCAGATCAAGCAGGTGGTGCGCGAGCCCGGCCTGCACTTCAAGCTGCCGCCGCCGTTCCAGAACGTGGTGTTCATGGACCGCCGCCTGCAGACCATCGACGTCGCCGCCAACGAGCGTTTCCTGACCGCCGAGAAGAAGAGCATGGTGGTGGACTGGTTCGTCAAATGGCGCATCACCGATCCGCGCAAGTTCTTCGTCGCCTTCGGCGGCAACCTGCGCGGCGCGCAGGACCGCATGACCCAGCGCATCGACTCGGTGGCGCGCGAGGAGTTCGGCAAGCGCACCGTGGCCGACGTGGTCGCCGGCGAGCGCGAGCAGGTGATGCAGGCCATCCGCAACGGCATGGCTGAATATGCCAAGTCGGTCGGCGTCGAGATCCTGGACGTGCGCCTCAAGCGCGTTGACCTGCTGCCCGCGATCAGCGAATCGGTGTACCGCCGCATGGAGGCCGAGCGCAAGCGCGTGGCCAACGAGCTGCGCTCCACCGGCGCCGCCGAGGGCGAGAAGATCCGCGCCGATGCCGACCGCCAGCGCGAAGTGGTGCTGGCCGAGGCTTACCGCGACGCCCAGGTGATCAAGGGCCAGGGCGATGCCAAGGCCTCGCAGATCTATGCCGACGCGTTTGGCCGCGATCCGCAGTTCGCGCAGTTCTGGCGCAGCATGGAGGCTTACCGCAACACCTTCCGCGACAAGCGCGACGTGCTGGTGCTTGAGCCCAACTCCGAGTTCTTCCGCTACATGCGTTCCAGCGGCGGTGCCGCCGCGGCCGCCTCGGGCGGATCCGGAGGCAAGCGCTAGCACCGTCGCTTGTCCGTGTGGCGAATTGACGAAACCCCGGCTTGCCGGGGTTTTGTCCGGCTGGAGCCATCCTCGCCGAGTGATGGCGCGGGCGCGTGGCGCCTGCGATGACGTTTCTGGTCAAGGACCGGTGCCTTGGGGGCATTGCCTCGCGAGGTGGTCAGAATGACTGAGAAGAGATTGACTGAGAAGAGATTCACTATGTCCAACCATTGGCTGCTGCCAGAAAACATTGCCGACGTGCTGCCGTCGGAAGCGCGCAAGATCGAAGAACTGCGCCGCCGCATGCTGGACCTGTTCCGCACCTACGGCTATGAGCTGGTGATGCCGCCGATGCTGGAATACCTGGAGTCGCTGCTGACCGGCACCGGCCATGACCTGGACCTGCGCACGCTCAAGCTGGTGGACCAGTTGTCGGGCCGCACCATGGGCCTGCGTGCCGATATCACGCCGCAGGTGGCGCGCATCGACGCGCACCTGCTGAACCGCCCGGGCGTGACCCGCCTGTGCTACGCGGGCAACGTGCTGCATGCGCGCCCGGCGGGCTTCCACGCCACGCGCGAGCCGATCCAGATCGGCGCCGAGATCTATGGCCATGCCGGCCTGGAAGCCGACGTCGAGATCCAGGACCTGATGCTGGCCGCGCTGCAGGCGGCGGGGCTGTCCGATGTCCGCATCGACATGTGCCATGCCGGCATTCTGGAAGCGCTGCTGGCGGGCCTACCGTCGATCCGCAAGATCGAGGACGCGCTCTTTGCCGCGCTGGAAACCAAGGATGTGCCGGCCCTGCGCGAACTGACCGTGGGCATGCCGCAGACCGAGCGCGATGCGCTGCTGGCGCTGCCGACGCTGTACGGCGGCGTGGACGTGATCGAGCGCGCGCGCGCGACGCTGCCGGCCAGCCCGGCCATCGGCCGCGCGCTGGATGAACTGGCGGCACTGGCGGTGCAGGTGCGCGGTGCCAGCGTGAATATCGACCTGTCGGATTTGCGCGGTTACCACTATCACAGTGGCGTGATGTTCGCGGCCTATGTTGCCGGCCTGCCCAATTACGTGGCGCGTGGCGGCCGTTACGACAAGGTGGGCGAAGCCTTCGGCCGGGCGCGCCCGGCCACGGGATTCTCGCTGGATCTGCGAGAAGTGGCTGCGCTGTCGCCTGTGGAAGTGCGCGCCCAGGCGATTTTTGCGCCCTGGGATGCGGATCCGGCACTCCGGGCCGCGATTTCCGCGCTGCGCGCGGCCGGCGAGATCGTGATCCAGTCGCTGCCCGGCCATACCCACGAGCTCGATGAATTCAACTGCGACCGGCAGCTGGTGCGCCAGGATGCCGGCTGGGCCGTGGTGCCGCGCTGACGCTTGGGCGCCGGGCGTGCCCAAAAATCGAGAATCGCCCGGCAACAAGAGTAGAATACGTTTTTAACCTATTGACCAAAGCAATATGTCCGCATCCGCAGTAGGCCAGGGACGCAATGTCGTCGTGATCGGCACCCAATGGGGTGACGAAGGCAAAGGAAAAATCGTCGATTGGCTTACCGACCAGGCAAAGGGCGTGGTGCGGTTCCAGGGTGGCCACAACGCTGGCCACACGCTGATCATCGGTGGCAAGAAGACCATTCTCCGCCTGATCCCGTCCGGGATCATGCGTGACGGCACGGTCTGCTACATCGGCAACGGTGTGGTGCTGTCGCCCGAAGCTTTGTTCCGTGAAATCGAAGAACTCGAAGGCGCCGGCCTGCAGGTGCAGAGCCGCCTGCGCATTTCCGAGGCCGCCACGCTGATCCTGCCGTACCACGTTGCCATCGACAAGGCGCGCGAAGCGCGCCGTGGCGCCGCCAAGATCGGCACCACCGGCCGCGGCATCGGCCCGGCCTATGAAGACAAGGTGGCCCGCCGCGCGCTGCGCGTGCAGGACCTGTTCGATCCGCAGCAGTTCGCCGAACGCCTGCGCGAGAACCTGGACTATCACAACTTCATGCTGACCCAGTACCTGGGCGCCGAAGCCGTGGACTTCCAGCAGACCCTGGACGAAGCGTTGGCCTACGCGCCGCGCCTGGCGCCGATGGTGGCCGACGTGTCGGCCGAGCTGTATGCGGTCAATGCCGCCGGCGGCAACCTGATGTTCGAAGGCGCGCAAGGCACGCTGCTGGACGTGGACCACGGCACCTATCCGTTCGTGACCTCGAGCAACTGCGTGGCCGGTGCTGCCGCAGCGGGCGCCGGCGTCGGCCCGGGCCGCCTGAACTACATCCTGGGCATCACCAAGGCCTACTGCACGCGCGTGGGCGCGGGCCCGTTCCCGAGCGAGCTGTACGACAACGACAACCCGTCGCGCCAGGACCCGGTCGGCGTGCGCCTGGCCAACGTCGGCAAGGAATTCGGTTCGGTCACCGGCCGTCCGCGCCGCACCGGCTGGCTGGATGCCGCCGCGCTCAAGCGCTCGGTGCAGATCAACGGCGTGTCGGGCCTGTGCATGACCAAGCTGGACGTGCTCGATGGCCTGGAAACCATCAAGCTGTGCGTGGGCTACGAGCTCGACGGCAAGACCGTCGACATCCTGCCGCGCGGCTCTGATGCCGTGGCTCGCTGCGTGCCGGTCTACGAGGAATTCCCCGGCTGGAACGAGTCGACCTTCGGCGTGAAGACGTGGGACGCGCTGCCCGAGCAGGCCCGCGTCTACCTGAAGCGCGTGGAAGAAGTGGTCGGGATTCCGATCGACATGATCTCGACCGGCCCGGACCGCGACGAGACCATCCTGCTGCGTCATCCGTACAAGGCCTGACCCGGCAGCAGCCCACCACCAGGCTGCGGCGCCACGAGCGCTGCGGCCCGCCAGAAATAAATCGGCCCGCGCAAGCGGGCCGAGCCATATCGGTCAACCGACCCGACGATACAAAGAGTAAAACGATGAACCTGCCAACGAACGATGACGAGAACCTGTGGGTCTCCTGGGACGAATACCATCGCCTGATCGCACGCCTGTCGCTGAACGTGCATGAGTCGGGCTGGAAGTTCGACAAGATCCTGTGCCTGGCGCGCGGCGGGCTGCGCGTGGGCGACCAGATGTCGCGCATCTTCGACGTGCCGCTGGCCATCCTGGCCACCAGCAGCTACCGCGAGGCCGCGGGCACGCAGCAGGGCAACCTGGACATCGCGCAGTACATCACCATGACCCGCGGCGAACTGACGGGCAGGGTGCTGCTGGTCGACGACCTGGTGGATTCTGGCATCACGCTGGAACGCGTGGGCCGCCACCTGAAGGAACGCTATCCGGCCGTAACCGAGGTGCGTTCGGCCGTGCTGTGGTACAAGGCGTGCTCGAAGGTCGAGCCGGACTACCACGTGACCTTCCTGCCGTCGAACCCGTGGATCCACCAGCCGTTCGAAGAGTACGACACGCTGCGCCCGCACAACCTGGCCGCCTGGCTCAAGCGCGGCAAGCGCGCCAGCCAGGACGACGCCGCGCAGGCCTGATGCGCTTGTGCCGGGGCCTGTCGCTACGGGCGGCCCCCGGCGGCCGGCTTAATAGCCGACCGTGAAACGCTGGCGCGAATGCGCCGGCTTTTCGATCTCATCGAGCATCGCGATGGCATAGTCTTCCATCGAGATCCAGCTCTTGCCTGCTGCGTCGCTCAGCAGGTTTTCCTCGCCAACGCGGAACTTGCCGGTACGCTCGCCCGGCTCGAACAGTGCCGACGGCGACAGGAAGGTCCAGTCGATCTGCTGTTCGCTACGCAGCGCGTTGAGGAAGTCGCGGCCTGCGAGGGCTTCGGGCTTGTAGGCATCGGGGAAGTTCGGGGTGTCGACCAATTGCACCCCCGGCGCGACATAGAGGCTGCCGGCACCACCCACCACCAGCAGGCGCGGCACGCCAGCCTGGCGCACGGCCGAGGTCACCTGCTGCGCGTTCAGCTGCGCAAAGCGCGCGCTGCTGATGACCACGTCGTTGCCGGCCAGGGCGGCAGCCAGTGCGGCGACGTCGGCGCCGTCCACGTCCGCGGTGGTCACGCCGTCGCGTGCGGGCAGTTTGCTGGCCTGGCGCGCAATGGCGGTCACCTGGTGGCCGCGGCGCAGGGCTTCGTCGGTCAGGCGCGTGCCAACACGGCCGGTGGCGCCGATGATTGCGATCTTCATGGTCACTCCTTCTTTCGGTCAGGTTGATATGAAACCATTGTGGTTACATATCGGGGCAAAAAAATTCAGCGCTTGCGGCGCTGGCTGTTGCCTTCGACATCGGCGAGCATGCTGGCGATGGTGATGCCGGCAAGGGTATCGTCCATGGCCGCCTGCGCACGGTCCGCGACCTTGCGCAGCGCACCGGTGATCTCGCGCCCGACCGGGCAGGCCGGGTTGGGCGCGCTCTGGTGCAGCGTGATCAGCGCGGTGGTTTCCACCACGCGGAACACGTCGAGCAGCGTGATTGACGCAGCCGGGCGCGCCAGCGTGGCGCCGCCGGTGCTGCCCATGGTGGTCGCCACCAGGCCGGCTTCAGCCAGTTGACCGATCAGCCGCCGGATCAGCGCCGGGTTGGTGCCCACGCTGCCGGCGATCAGCGACGAGGGCACCGGCTCGGCCGAACCGGCGAGCAGGGTAAGGATGTGGACCGCCACGGCGAACCGGCTGCTTGTGCTCAACGCTTGTGCTCGGGATGTCAGGTGCAATGTGAAACCATGATAGTTACACATGGTCGGGCATGTCAAGCACGGACAGGAGCGCAAGGAGGGCGGAGTACCGGGAGGGAAGGAGGTAATACGCCGAAGTGGCAGCCAATGGCCGGTGGAATGCCGGAATCGCCACTGAAGCTGTTACACTCCTCGACATTGCCGTACCGTTGTGGTTCGGCTGCCGCGCGGGGTACGGTGCGCGGTTTCACGGACGGGAAAAAACCCGTACGCTCGCAGGTATGACATCGCGGCATGGCCGCCAAGCAAGGAGTGCAAGTTGCCGGATCTGATGCGCGAAACAGGCGTCAAAAACAAAAAACCCGCAGGGCTCGAAAGCGCTGCGGGTTTTCCGGTAACTTGGTGCCCAGGAGAGGACTCGAACCTCCACAGTGTTGCCACCGCTAGGACCTGAACCTAGTGCGTCTACCAATTCCGCCACCTGGGCAGGTGTCGAAACAACCGAAGCGCTCATTATAGAGAGCGCGAGAATTTTGTCAAATAGTTTCCAGAAAAAATTGAATCAGAACAACTATCCGATCCCCAGCCGGGAAGAAATCCTGGGCGTGCTGAGAACGTCGGGATCCCCCCAGTCGGCCGGCGATATTGCCAAGGCCCTCTCCGTCACGCGCAAAGAGCATGACGGTTTCCAGAAGCGCCTGGCGGCCATGGAGCGCGACGGCCAGATCGAGCTGAACCGCAAGGGCCGCTATGAGCTGGCCCATCAGCCGAACTTCGTCACCGGCCGGGTGCAGGGCCACCGCGACGGCTTCGGCTTCCTGATCCGCGACGACGGTGAAGACGACATCTTCTTGCCCGAGCGCGAGCTGCAGAAGGCCATGCACAACGACCGCGCGCAGGTGCGCGTGGTGGGCTACGACCGGCGCGGGCGCCCCGAAGGGCAGATCGTCGAGATCATCGAGCGCGCCAACCGTTTTGTCATCGGCCGTCTGCTCAGTGAAGGCGGCGTGCTGGTGGTGGCGCCTGAAGACAAGCGCATCAGCCAGGACATCCTGATCCCGCCCAAGGCGCAGGGCAAGGCACGGGTGGGGCAGGTGGTCAGCGTCGAGCTGATCGAATTCCCCGACCGCTACGTGCAGCCGGTGGGCCGCGTGGTGGAGGTGCTGGGCGAAATCGACGATCCCGGCATGGAGATCGAGATCGCCGTGCGGAAGTACGGCGTGCCGCATGCGTTCTCTCCGGCCGCAGCCCAGGAAGCCTCCGCGCTGCCCGACGAGGTGCGCCAGGCCGACCTGGACCACCGCATCGACCTGCGCGACATCCCGCTGGTGACCATCGACGGCGAAGACGCACGCGACTTCGACGACGCGGTCTATTGCGAGCCGGTCAAGATCGGCCGCGCCAAGGGCTGGCGCCTGATCGTGGCGATCGCCGACGTGTCGCACTATGTGCGCCCCGGCACGCCGCTGGATGCGGATGCCCTGGACCGGGCCACTTCGGTCTACTTCCCGCGCCGCGTGATCCCGATGCTGCCGGAGAAGCTGTCCAACGGGTTGTGCTCGCTCAATCCGCACGTGGACCGGCTGTGCATGGTGTGCGATGCCGTGATCACCGCCAAGGGCGAGCTCAAGGGCTACCAGTTCTACCCGGCCGTGATGCATTCGACCGCGCGCCTGACCTACAACGAGGTCTGGTCGGTGCTGTCCAACACCAAGGGCCCCGAGGCGCACAAGCGCGGCGAGCTGGTGCCGCACCTGCAGAACCTGTATGAGCTGTTCCAGGTCCTGCTCAAGGCACGGCGCGCGCGCGGCGCGATCGACTTCGACACCACCGAGACCTATATCGTCTGCAACGCGCAGGGCAAGATCGAGCAGATCCTGCCGCGCACGCGCAACGATGCGCACCGGCTGATCGAGGAGTGCATGCTGACCGCCAACGTCTGCGCGGCCGACTTCCTCGAACGCTTCAAGCACCCGGCGCTGTACCGCATCCACGCGGGCCCCAGCGAAGAGAAGCTGAAGAACCTGCGCGACTTCCTGCGCACCGCCGGCCTGTCGCTGGGCGGGGGCGACAAGCCGCAGGCATCGGACTACGCCGAGGTGATGGACAAGATCAAGTCCCGTCCCGACGCGCCGATGCTGCAGACCATGCTGCTGCGCTCGATGCAGCAGGCGGTGTACAGCCCGGACAATATCGGCCACTTCGGCCTGTCGTACGAGGCCTACGCGCACTTCACCAGCCCGATCCGCCGCTACCCCGACTTGCTGGTGCACCGCGCGATCAAGGCGGTGCTGGCACATACCAAGTACCAGCCGGCGTTTGCGCACGGGACCGAGCTGAATACCGCGATCTCGCCCAAGGCGCGCCGGCTGCAGGCCAAGGACGCCGAGCAGAAGGCGGAACTGACCGCGGCGCGCGCCAGGCGCAACGAGGCCATCTGGGACGAGCTCGGCCTGCACTGCTCGGCCAATGAGCGCCGCGCGGACGAGGCTTCGCGCGATGTCGAGGCCTGGCTCAAGTGCTACTTCATGCGCGACAAGCTGGGCAGCGACTACGCCGGCACCGTCAGCGCCGTGACCTCGTTCGGCATCTTCGTGCAGCTCGACGAGCTGTACGTGGAAGGCCTGGTCCACGTGACCGAGCTGGGCAGCGACTACTTCCAGTACGACGAGGCCCGCAACGAACTGCGCGGCGAGCGCACCGGCATCCGCTACCGCCTGACCGACCGCGTGCGCGTGCAGGTGTCGCGCGTGGACCTGGATGCGCGCAAGATCGACTTCCGCCTGGTGCAGGAGCCGTCGGCGAAAACCCTGCGCGCCCGCGCGGGGGGCACCGAGACCCAGCCGCGGGTGCCCGCCGCCCATGCGGTGCCGGCGCGCAAGAAGGGCCGCCAGCTGGCGGCGCTGCTGGGCGGCTCGTCCAAGCCGGAAGAGTCGTTCGACGAGACGCTGGACCGCGTGATCGAGGAGCAGCCGGTGTTCGAGGCGGTGATCACGCCGCTCAGGCCGCACGTGAAGACCGGCGGCAAGCCGGCCAAGCGCGCGGCCAAGCCCAAGCCCTCGCACCTGGAGAAGCCGCGCAAGCCGGCCTCCAAGTCGCACCAGGCCAAGCCGGCGGGCAAGACGCCGGCCAAGAGCCCGCGCACCCCGCGCAAGCGCTGAAGCCTGCGGCGGCCGCCATGCCGCCGACTCGCGCCCCCGGCCGGCTGCCGGGGGCGTGAGGGCGAGTACAATCGCGCCATGGCTAAAAACAAACTCCTGATCGGCTTTCACGCCGTCACCGCACGCCTGCGCCAAGATGCCAAGGGCGTGACCGATGTCTATATCGAATCCGCGCGCCGCGACCGGCGCATGCAGGACTTCGTGCGCCTGGCCGAAAGCCTGGGCGTGCGCCTGCATCCGGTCGATGCCGAGCGCCTGCGCGGCATGGCCGGCACCGACCGCCACCAGGGCGTGGTGGCACGTGCCGAAGACGTGGCGCTGGCGCTGAACCTGGATGAACTGCTCGACGGCATCGAAGGCACGCCGCTGCTGCTGGTGCTGGACGGCGTCACCGACCCCCACAACCTGGGCGCCTGCCTGCGCGTGGCCGACGGCGCCGGCGCGCATGCCGTGATCGCCCCCAAGGACCGCAGCGTCGGCCTCAATGCCACCGTGGCCAAGGTCGCCAGCGGCGCCGCCGAGACTGTGCCCTATATCACCGTCACCAACCTGGCCCGCACCCTGCGTGAACTGCAGGAACGCGGCATCTGGGTCATCGGCACCGCCGACGGCACCGAAAAGTCGCTGTATGACATCGACTTCAAGGGCCCGACCGCGATCGTGATGGGCGCCGAAGGCGAGGGCATGCGCCGCCTGACGCGCGAGACCTGCGACGAGCTGGTCGGCATCCCGATGGCGGGTGGCGTGGAAAGCCTGAACGTCTCGGTCGCCAGCGGCGTATGCCTGTACGAAGCCGTGCGCCAGCGGCGCCTGCCGCGATAAGTCCATGGCCGCTGATTCCGGTCTCCTTGACATGCCGGGGCTTGAGGAAGCACGCCGGCTGATCGCGGCCGCCGGCAACATCCTCGTGCTGACCGGCGCCGGCATTTCCGCCGAATCCGGCGTGCCGACCTTCCGCGACGCGATGACGGGGCTGTGGGAACAGTTCGACCCGGAAGAGCTGGCCAGCGAGGACGCCTACCGCCGCCAGCCGGCGCTGGTCTGGGAGTGGTACCTGCACCGGCGCGAGCTGGTCGCAGCCGTGCATCCCAACCCGGCGCACCATGCGCTGGTCGCGCTGGCTGCGCAGAAACCTTTTACGCTGGTCACGCAGAACGTGGACGGCCTGCACCAGCGCGCCGGCAGCGCGGGCGTGATCGAGCTGCATGGGAACCTGTTCGCCAACAAATGGCTGGACGGGTGCGGACGCTGCAACGAGGCGACCGCGCTGCCCGGCATGCCGCCGCGCTGCAACCTGTGCGGCGCGCTGATGCGTCCGGGCGTGGTGTGGTTCGGTGAGGACCTGCCGCGCGTGGCGCGCTACCGCGCCGAGCATGCGGCGCAGAACTGCGACCTGTGCCTGGTGGTCGGCACCTCGGGGCTGGTCTATCCGGCGGCGGGGCTGCCGGGCCTGGCGCGCGAGCATGGCGCGCCGGTGATCGTGGTCAATCCGCAGCCGTCGGCGCTGGACCAGACCGCGGATATCGTGCTGTCCGCCGCGGCGGGGGCATGTCTGCCATTGCTGTGGCCGCAGCCGGCACCCTCGGCCGGCTGAGCCTGGATCCGGGCGTTGCCGCCCGGACCATCCTTACTTCGCAATCTCGCCGATCAGCTTCTCCAGCTTGACCGCATCCGCCGCAAACAGGCGGATGCCTTCGGCCAGCTTCTCGGTCGCCATCGCATCCTCATTCAACTGCCAGCGGAAGGCCGGCTCGTCGGCCGCGATGCGGGCGATATTGGCGGCCTGGGCCTGGTCCACCGACAGCTTGTGCGCCACCGGGCCCTGGCCGGCGGCCAGCTGCTCGAGCAGCTCGGGGCTGATGGTCAGCAGGTCGCAGCCGGCCAGCGACAGGATCTGCGCGGTGCTGCGGAAGCTGGCGCCCATCACCTCGGTCGGGTAGCCGAACTTCTTGTAGTAGTCGTAGATCTGGCGCACCGAGCGCACGCCGGGGTCGTTGTCGCCGCCATTGGCGGCCGCGTCCCATTGCTCGCCGGCCTGCTTCTTGTACCAGTCGAAGATGCGGCCGACGAAGGGCGAGATCAGCTGCGCGCCGGCCTCGGCGCACGCCACCGCCTGCACCAGCGAGAACAGCAGCGTCATGTTGCAGCGGATGCCGTCGCGCTGCAGGATCTCGGCCGCGCGGATGCCTTCCCAGGTGGAGGCAATCTTGATCAGCACGCGCTCGCGCGCAATGCCGCGCTGCTCGTACAGCTGGATCAGGTGGCGCGCCTTGGCCACGCTGGCCTCGGTGTCGAAGGACAGGCGCGCATCGACTTCGGTCGAGACGCGGCCCGGCACGATCGCCAGGATCTCGCAGCCGAAGGCGATCAGCACTTCGTCCATCACCGCATCGACGCCGCCGTTGCCGTGGTGGTCCTGTACCGCCTTCTCCAGCAGGTGCCGGTATTCGGGCTTTTGCACGGCCTTCAGGATCAGCGACGGATTGGTGGTCGCGTCTTGCGGGGTGTACTGCTTCATCAGCTGGAAGTCGCCGGTATCGGCCACTACCGTGGTGAATTGCCTGAGTTGTTCGAGCTGGTTCATGGTCGCTTGGTCGTCTGCTTGAGCGTCTGCAAAATCGGTCGCGGGCATCAGGGGTGCGCGTACGGCACCCGGTCCGGTCCATTGTACCGTCGCCCGCGTGACCTGCCGCCGCAATCCGCTACACTACGCGTTTCCCCCAACGCAATCTGGCTGTTGTCATGACTCAGGATGAACTCAAGACGCTGGTCGCGCAAGCTGCCGCCGACTACGTGAAGCAGGAAGTGCCCGAAGGGGCAGTGCTCGGGGTGGGCACTGGCTCCACCGCCAATCTCTTCATTGACGCCGTGGCGGCATTCAAGGAGCGCTTCGCCGGTGCGGTGTCGAGCTCCGAGGCCTCCACGCGCCGCCTGCAGCAGCACGGCTTCAAGGTGCTGGACCTGAACGAAGTCGACGAGATCCCGGTGTATGTCGACGGCGCCGACGAGATCGACGCCAGCGGCGCCATGATCAAGGGCGGTGGCGGGGCGCTCACGCGCGAGAAGATCGTGGCTTCGGTCGCGAAGCGCTTTGTCTGCATCGCCGATGGCAGCAAGCTGGTCCAGACCATGGGCACCTTCCCGCTGCCGGTCGAGGTGATTCCGATGGCACGTGCCGCGGTGGCGCGCAAGCTGCAGGCCCTGGGTGGCCAGCCGCGCCTGCGCATGGCCAAGGAAGGCGGCATCTACAAGACCGACAACGGCAATGTGATCCTGGACGTGGTCGGCCTGAAGATCGACGATCCGCGCGGCCTGGAGCAGGCCGTCAACCAGGTGTCGGGCGTAGTCACGGTGGGCCTGTTCGCGCTGCGCGGCGCGGATGTGCTGCTGCTGGGCACCGGCGACGGCGTGCAGCGCACTGACTACTGAGCAAAGCCGTCCGCTGCCAAGCAAAAAGGGGTGCCTGAGGCACCCCTTTTGTCATTGGCCGGTCCGGTTCAGGACTGCGGCGGCACGTAGCCCTGGGCCTGGTCGGCGCCTTCGCCGAAGAAGTACTTCTCGGTCTGCTTGAGCAGGTACTGGCGCGCGCGCGCATCGGCCATGTTCAGGCGGTTTTCGTTGATCAGCATGGTCTGGTGCTTGAGCCAGCCAGCCCAGGCTTCCTTCGACACGCTTTGCCAGATCTTCTTGCCCAGTTCGCCGGGCAGCGGCGGGAAGTCGAGGCCTTCGGCTTCCTTGTTCAGCTTGATGCATTGGACCATGCGGGCCATGGGGACTCCTTGGTATGTTCGTTAGAGCTTCGGCGCTGGCGCTATTGTAGCCAAGCGGGGCACCGGGCCGCGGCGCTGCGGCGATTGCCCCTACGGCTTCAGAGCTTTTTCATCAGCACCATGGACTTGCGCTGCCAGTTGTAGAGCTTGCGCTTGTCCTCGGGCAGGTCGTCGACGTTGGCGTGGACGAAACCGCGCTTCAGGAACCAGTGTTCGGTCCGGGTGGTGAGCACGAACAGCTTCTCCAGGCCGAGCGCGCGGGCGCGGCGCTCGATGCGCTTGAGCAGGCGCTCGCCGTCGCCGGTGCCCTGGGCTTCCTGCGATACCGTCAGGCAGGCCATCTCGCCCATGTTCTCGCGCGGGTAGTCGTAGAGCGCCGCGCAGCCGAACAGGACGCCATCGTGCTCGATCACCGAGAAGTTGGAGATATCGCGCTCGATCAGGTGGCGTCCGCGCGGCACCAGCGTGCCATCCTGCTCCAGCGGGGCGATCAGCTGGACGATGCCGCCGACATCGTCGAGCGTGGCTTCGCGCAGGCTTTCCAGGTCGGTGTCTGACAGCATAGTGCCGACGCCGTCGTGCAGGAACAGTTCCAGCAGCACCGCGCCGTCGAGCGAATAGGGGATCAGGTGCGCACGCGGCACGCCGCCCTTGAGCGCCTTGACCAGGTGCTGCAGGTAGTTGGCCACGTCCGGCGGCAGGTGGTTGTTCTGCAGGCGCTCCACCGCCGTGCGCAGCGACATTTCCTGCATCATCTTGCCGACCGGGTCGGGCACGCCCGGCACCTCGGTGATGAAGATCAGCTTGTCGGCCTTGAGCGCCGTCGCGGTGGCGCTGGCCACGTCTTCCATCGACAGGTTGAAGGCCTGGCCGGTGGGCGAGAAGCCCAGCGGCGACAGCAGCACCACCTTGCCGTGCGACAGCGACATGCGCACGGACTCGGCGTCGATCTTGCGCACCAGGCCGGTGTGCTGGTAGTCGGTGCCATTGACGATGCCGACCGGGCGGGCAGTCACGAAGTTGCCGGAGATCACCGACAGCTGGGCGCCGGCCATCGGCGTATTGGGCAGGCCCTGGCTGAAGGCGGCCTCGATGTCCAGGCGCAATTCGCCGGCGGCTTCCTTGGCGCATTCGAGCGCGGCGTTGTCGGTGACGCGCACGCCATCGACGAACTGTGACTCGACATGGCGCAGCGCCAGCTGTTCTTCCACCTGCGGGCGCGAGCCATGCACCAGCACGATCTGCATGCCCATGGCGTGCAGCAGGGCGACGTCGTTGACCAGCGCATTGAGCACGCCCGACTTGACCAGTTCGCCGGCGAAGGCGATCACAAAGGTCTTGCCGCGGAAGGCATGGATATACGGCGCCACCATGCGCAGCCAGTCGACGAACTGCTGGTGGTCGGGGCCGCTGCGCTCGGGCTCGGCCGCCGTGGGCGCCGGGGTGGCGGGCACGGGAGAGGCCGGGGCAGGCGCGGGGAGTTCAGCCGCGGGCGGCTCCGCCGGCACGGGGGCGGCGGGTGAGGAGGCAGGCGCCGTCTGCGGCGCGTCGGTTCTGGCGTTCATCCCGCGGATTATAATCCCGGCCAATGTCAGAACAACGCCCCGTCAAGCCTAAACCACCCGCCGCGCCGCGCCAGCGCGCCGGTGCCGCTCAGCCAGCCTCCCCAACCCAGCCCCGGCCGGCCCCAGGCCCGGCCAGGAAGCCGGACGTCCGTGCGCAGCCAGCCGCTGCCCGGCCGGCCGGTGAAGCCGGGCAGCGCCCGCCACGCGGTCCCCGCGAGGCGCGTGCGCCGCGTACGCCAAGGCCGGTCAACCCGCTGCCGCCCATCACCTTTCCGGAGGCCCTGCCGGTCTCCGGCCGCCGCGACGAGATCGCAGCGGCGCTGCTGGCCAATCAGGTGGTGATCGTCTCGGGCGAGACCGGCTCGGGCAAGACCACCCAGCTGCCCAAGATCTGCCTGTCGATCGGGCGCGGCCCGGGGCGCGAGGGTGGGGGGCTGATCGGCCACACCCAGCCGCGGCGCATCGCCGCCACCTCGACCGCCAAACGCATCGCGCAGGAGATCGGCACGCCGCTGGGCGAGCACGTGGGCTACCAGGTGCGTTTCAACGACACCATGTCGTCGGGGGCGTCGGTCAAGCTGATGACCGACGGCATCCTGCTGGCCGAGACTCAGAACGATCCGCTGCTGCGCGCCTACGACACGCTGATCATCGATGAGGCGCACGAGCGCAGCCTGAACATCGACTTCCTGATCGGCTACCTGCGCCAGATCCTGCCGAAGCGCCCGGACCTGAAGGTGATCATCACCTCGGCCACCATCGATGCCCAGCGCTTTGCCCAGCATTTCGCCTCGGGCGACAAGCCGGCGCCGGTGATCGAGGTCAGCGGCCGCCTGTACCCGGTGGAAGTGCGCTACCGCCCGATCACCGAGGACGTGCCCGCGGGCGCGCCGCGCAGCCCGCAGGCGCGCGAGCGCGACCTGTACGACGGCATTGTCGAGGCGGTCGACGAGCTGTGCCGCGTCGGCCCCGGCGATGTGCTGGTGTTCCTGCCCGGCGAGCGCGAGATCCGCGAAGCCGCCGAGGCGCTGCGCAAGCACCACCCGCCGCATACCGAGATCCTGCCGCTGTTTGCGCGGCTGTCGGTGCAGGAGCAGGAGCGGGTGTTCAAGCCGTCCAACGCGCGGCGCATCGTGCTGGCGACCAACGTCGCCGAAACCTCGCTGACGGTGCCGGGCATCCGCTACGTGGTCGATACCGGGCTGGCGCGGGTCAAGCGCTACTCGTACCGCAACAAGGTCGAGCAACTGCAGGTCGAGTCGATCTCGCAGGCCGCTGCCAACCAGCGCGCCGGCCGTTGCGGCCGGGTTGCCAACGGCGTGTGCATCCGGCTGTATGAGGAGTCCGATTTCGCCGGCCGGCCGCGCTTTACCGACCCCGAGATCCTGCGCTCGTCGCTGGCCGCTGTGATCCTGCGCATGAAGGCGCTGCGGCTGACCGAGATCGAGTCGTTCCCGTTTATCGAGCCGCCGCTGGGCCGCGCCGTTGCCGACGGCTACCAGCTGCTGCAGGAACTGGGCGCGGTCGACGACGCCAACCAACTTACCGGCACCGGGCGCCAGCTGGCCAAGCTGCCGCTGGACCCGCGCGTAGCGCGCATGATCCTGGCCGCGCGCGAGCATCACTGCCTGCGCGAGGTGCTGGTCATCGCCAGCGCGCTGTCGGTGCAGGACCCGCGCGACCGCCCGCAGGAGGCGCAGGAAGCCGCCGACCAGGCGCATCGCAAGTTCATGGACGAGAAGTCCGAGTTCCTGGGCTGGGTCAAGCTGTGGAAGTGGTTCGAGGACGCGGTCGCGCACAAGAAGTCCAACCGCCAGCTGCAGGACCAGTGCCGCGCCCACTTCCTGTCGCACCTGCGGCTGCGCGAGTGGCGCGACGTGCATTCGCAACTGCTGACCACGGTGACCGAGCAGGGCTGGCGCCTGAACGACAGCGAGCCCACCTATGAGCAGGTGCACAAGGCGCTGCTGACCGGCCTGCTGGGCAATGTCGGCTGCCGCATCGAGGATGGCGACGGCAAGGGCCGCGAATACCTGGGCGCGCGCGGCATCAAGTTCCACCTGTGGCCGGGCTCGCTGATCGCGCGCAAGGTCGGGCGCTGGATTGTCGCGGCCGAGCTGGTCGAGACCAGCCGGCTGTTCGCGCGCACGCTGGCGCGCATCGAGCCGGAATGGCTGGAGCAGGTGGGCCGTCACCTGCTCAAGGTCAGCTGGAGCGATCCGCACTGGGAAAAGAAGGCGGGCCAGGTGCTGGCGCTGGAGCGCGCCACGCTGTACGGGCTGGTGGTCTACCAGCACCGGCGCGTGCACTACGGCCCGATGAACCGGCAGGAAGCGCGCGAGATCTTTATCCGCCGTGCACTGGTCGAGGGCGAGTTCGACACGCGCCTGCCGTTCTATGCGCACAACCAGCGCCTGGTGCGCGAGATCGAGAACCTGGAGCACAAGTCTCGCCGCCAGGACGTGCTGGTCGACGACGAACTGATCTACGCCTTCTACGATCGCGCGATTCCCGCCGACATCTGCCAGCAGGCCAGCTTCGAGCAGTGGTACCAGGCAGACAGCGGCAAGGACCGCAAGCTGCTGTACCTGAACCGCGACGAGCTGATGCGGCACGAGGCGGCCGGCATCACCACCGACCTGTTCCCCAAGGCCATGAACGTGGCCGGGGTGGACATGGGACTGACCTACCACTTCGAGCCAGGCAGCCACCGCGACGGCGTGACCCTGACCGTGCCGCTGTACGCACTCAACCAGGTGCGCCAGGAGCGCGCCGACTGGCTGGTGCCGGGCATGATCAAGGAGAAGGTGCACCTGCTGCTCAAGTCGCTGCCGCAGAAGCTGCGCCGCCACTGCGTGCCGCTGCCGGAATATGCCGCGGGCTTTGTCGCGCGCCAGCCGCTTGGCGAGGGCGAGCTGCTGGACATGCTGATCGCCGATATCCGCGAGCAGACCGGCACCATGGTCAAGCGCGCCGACTTCAAGCTGGAAACGCTGCCCGCGCACCATACGATGAACTTCAAGGTGGTCGACGAGCACGGCCGCCAGCTTGAGATGGGCCGCAACCTGGCCCAGTTGCGTGCCGAGCTGGGCGGGCAGGCGCAGCAGTCGTTCCAGCGGGTGGCCGCGCAAGCCGCGGCACAGGCGGCAACCCAGTCCCCGGAGCAGGCGGCGCCGCTGGCCGCGGCCGAGCCCGGCAAGTACGAGGGCCTGACCGGGTGGAGCTTCGGTGAGCTGCCCGAGCTGCTGGAGATCCGCAAGGGCAGCCAGACCCTGTTCGGCTACCCCGCGCTGGTCGACCGCTGCACGCA
The DNA here is from genome assembly GCF_058782785.1 of Cupriavidus sp. FW306-01-F10A. Classification (NCBI taxonomy): domain Bacteria; kingdom Pseudomonadati; phylum Pseudomonadota; class Betaproteobacteria; order Burkholderiales; family Burkholderiaceae; genus Cupriavidus; species Cupriavidus sp. FW306-01-F10A. Next base: position 239,662 of record NZ_JBYSYA010000008.1, on the reverse strand, counting down.
CTGCGACGTGGAAGTCTTCGACGACCCGCAGGAAGCCGCCCGCGTCCACCACCTGGGCTTGCGCCGGCTGTTTGCGCTGCAGCTGCGCGAGCAGGTCAAGTTCATCGAGAAGAACATCCCGGGCCTGCAGCAGATGGCGATGCAGTACATGACGCTGGGCACGCAGGAGATGCTGCGCGAACAGATCGTGATGCTGGCGCTGGAGCGTGCCTGCATGCAGGCGCCGCTGCCGCGCAACGAGGCCGAGTTCAATGCGCGCAAGGACGAGGGCCGCACCCGGCTGTCGCTGCTGGCGCAGGAGATCGCGCGGCTGGTGGGGACCATCCTGGCCGAATACGCCGGGCTGCCGCGCAAGCTGCTGCAGGCCAAGCCGTTCGCCGGGCCTCATGCGGACATGGAAGCGCAGCTCGGGCGGCTGATGGGCAAGCGCTTTGTCGGCGAGACCCCGTACACGCAGCTGGTCCATTTCCCGCGCTACCTGAAGGGCATCGCCATGCGCGTGGACAAGCTCAAGGGCGACCCGGCGCGCGACACCCAGCGCACGCAGGAGATGGCGCCGCTGGTGCAGCAGTGGCAGCGGGCCGAAAAGCAGCTGCGCACCCAGGGCCGCGGCGGCGAGGACGCGCGGCTGGAGGAATTCCGCTGGATGCTGGAGGAGCTGCGCATCGCGCTGTTCGCCCAGGAGCTGCGCACACCGGTGCCGATGTCGGTCAAGCGGCTGCAGAAAGTGTGGGAATCGATGCAGCGCTGAGCGCCGGCGCGGGGCGCAATGCCGGGGCGAACCGCAAATGGTCGCTCCGGCGCAACAATCTGCCAAAATCTTGATCGGGATCGGCCGCGGCGTCAGCGGATTTTCGTGCTCAACCGTTAGAATCGCCGGTTCAGTCTTCTTCTGGCGGGTCTTATGTTTGCGCTGCGGTTCGCATTGCGTCGTGTTGTAGCTGGTGGTTTCACGGTGGGCGCCCTGGCGCTGGGCCTGCTGGCCGCACCGGCATCGGCAGAAGTGGTGGTGATACTGAATTCAGGTGATGCAACCGTCACGCTGATCGACAAGGATACGCAGAAGGTGCTGGAGACCTTCCCGATCGGCAAGGAACCGCACCACCTGATCGCAACGCCGGACGACAAGTCGCTGATCGTTGCCAACGCGGTCGGCAACGACCTGGTGTTCCTGGACCCGGTCTCGGGCAAGGTCCAGCAGCGCGTGCCCAATGTCGACGACCCGTACCAGATCGGCTTCTCGCCGGACCAGAAGTGGTTTGTCGCCACCGGCAACCGGCTCGACCGTGTCGACCTCTACCGCTGGGACGGCAAGGCGCTGAAGCTGGCCAAGCAGTTCCCGCTGGCCAAGACCCCCAGCCATATCGCCTTTACCGCCGACAGCCGCATCGCCTTCATCACGCTGCAGGACTCCAATGAGGTGGCGGCTATCGACCTGGTCACGCAGAACGTGATGTGGCGCATGGAAACCGGCTCGGCGCCGGCGGGCATCTGGGTCACGCCGGACCAGAAATACCTGCTGGTCGGCATGACCGGGGCTGATTACGTGGCCGTGATCGACTGGCGCACGCGCACGGTGGTCAAGCAGATCCAGACCGGCAAGGGCGCGCACAACTTCCGCGCGGTCGGCGACAAGCGCCACCTGTTCCTCAGCAACCGGGTCACGAGCAGCATCAGCATCATCGACCAGCAGACGCTGACCAAGGTCGGCGACATCACCGGCCTGCCGCCGGGCCCGGACGACATGGAGCTGACCGCCGACGGCAAGACGCTGTGGGTCACCTTCCGCTGGGCGCGCTCGGTCGGCCTGGTCGACGTGGCCAGCCGCAAGCTGGTCAAGACCGTGCGCGTTGGGCGCTCGCCGCACGGCATCTATTTCCGCACGCGCGCGCCGCTGTATTGACCGGGCAGGGCAGGGACCATGGATGACACCAGGGCATCGCGATCCGGACGGCTGGGCAGGCTGCTGGCTGCGCTGGCGCTTGCCTGCGGCCTGCCATCTGCGCTGCAGGCGGCTGACGCGCCCAAGCCTGCCGCCAAGGCGTGCCCGGCCGGCACGCTTTACCTGACCTTCGACACAGGCAGCATGAGCCAGGCGCAGCTGATCGCCGATACGCTGCGCCGCCACCATATCCGCGCCACGTTCTTCCTGGCCAATGAGCCGACCGTGCGCCAGGACAGTTCGCTGGACCCATCCTGGGCGCCGTACTGGAAGTCGCTGGTGGCCGACGGCCACGCCTTTGGCACGCATACCTTCGACCATGTCTACCTGCGCAGCGTGCGCGCCGGGCATGTGACCATGCGGCCGCAGTTCGGCGCGCAGGCGGGCAAGGACATGGCCATGGATGCGGCCGGATTCTGCCAGGAGCTGCGGCGCAGCGCCGACGCCTTCCACGGCATGACCGGCGCCGCCATGGTGCCGCTGTGGCGCGCTCCGGGCGGGCGCACCGCGCCGCAGACGGTGCAATGGGCCGAGCAGTGCGGCTTCCGCCACGTCGGCTGGGCGCCGGCCGGGTTCCTGGGCGACGAGCTGTCGTCCGACCGCTATCCCAACGCGGCACTGCTGGAACGCGCGCTGGCCAACCTGCGCGACGGCGATATCACCATGGCGCACCTGGGCATCTGGTCGCGCAAGGATCCGTGGGCGCCCGGCGTGCTGGAGCCGCTGCTCGCCGGCCTTGAGCGCAAGGGATTCTGTTTCGCGACGCTGCGCGAGCACCCGGCCTACCGCGACTGGATCGCCAGGCCGCAGCCAGTCGGGCAAAAGGAGGGCAGGCGCTGATGTGGGAGACGCTGAACGGCTGGATCGGCCAGGTCGAGGGCACGCTGTTCCAGGACGTGGTGCTGCCCGTGGTCTACGACCTCGGGTTTGGCCGCTATGCCGAGGAAGCCTTCACCGGCACCGAGTGGCTGCTGGTGGGCCTGGTGCAGATCGTGGTGATGGCATTGATCCTGGGGCCGCTGGAGAAATGGCGCCCGGTCGAGCCGGTATCCGACCGCGCCGGCATCCGCACCGATATCTTCTACACGGTGATCCACCGGCTCGGGCTGTTCCGGCTGGCCATGTTCTTCCTGCTCGCGCCGCTGACCGACGCCCTGGAAGGCGACCTGCGGCTGATGGGCTGGCACCGCATCAATGTGGAAGACTGGTGGCCGGGCGTGACCTCGGTGCCGCTGGTCAGCTTCTTTGTCTACCTGCTGCTGTTCGACTTCCTCGACTACTGGTACCACCGGCTGTCGCATTCGTTCCGCTGGTGGTGGCATCTGCATGCGGTGCACCACAGCCAGCGCCAGATGACGCTGTGGAGCGACAACCGCAACCACCTGCTGGACGACATGCTGCGCGATCTGGTGTTCGCGCTGGTGGCGCTGGGCGTGGGCGTGGAGCCGTCGCAGTACGTGCTGCTGGTGGCGTTGTCGCAGTTGCTGCAGAGCCTGCAGCATGCCAACGTGCGGCTGCACTTCGGCGCCATCGGCGAGCGGCTGCTGATCTCGCCGCGCTTTCACCGCACCCACCACGCCGTGGGCATCGGCCATGAGGCCGACGGCGCACCGGCCAAGCTGGGCGGCTGCAACTACGGCGTGATCTTCCCGTGGTGGGACATGCTGCTCGGCACCGCGGTCTTCACCGAGACCTACCATCCGACCGGCATCCGCGACCAGCTGCCGCCGCCGCTGGGCAAGGGCCACGACTACGGCGCGGGCTTCCTGGCGCACCAGTGGTACGGCATCAAGCGGCTGCTGCGGCTGCGCTGAAACGGCGGGTCTGGAGGCAGTCCTCCACCCGCGGCGCAACACGGCGCGCCGCGGCGGCAAGCGGCGTATGCTAGTGTTCCGGGTTGCCGCCGGTCCGGCCCAGTCGGACTTCTGCCGCGCCCGGCGCCTTTCCTCCTGTTTGCCTTCGACTGCATGAACGATATCTTCCGCTCGTTTGGCCGCGCGCTGGTCAGCCAGCTGCATCCCCGCATGCTGATGCTGACCGTGCTGCCTTTCGTCCTGGCCACGCTGCTGTGGGGCGGTCTGCTCTGGTGGGGCTGGGACCCCATCATGGGCGCCACGCGCAGCTTCCTGGAAACCTCCATCCTGACCAGCTGGATCTACAGTGCGCTCGACTGGTTCGGCCTGCAATCGATGCGCACCATCGTGGCGCCGCTGTTCGTGGCGGCGCTGGCGATCCCGCTGGTGATTGCCTCGATGCTGATGTTTATCGGCGTGTTCTCGGTGCCGGCGGTGGTGCGCCACCTGGAGCGCAGCTACCCGGACCTGGCCAAGGCCCATGGCGGCAGCATCCTGGGCAGCGTGCTCCAGTCGCTGGGCAGCACGCTGGTGTTCCTGGTGCTGGTGCTGGTGACGCTGCCGCTATGGCTGATCCCGCCGTTCTTTGCGCTGATCCCGCCGGTGCTGTGGGGCTGGCTGACCTACCGCGTGATGACGTATGACGCGCTCGCCGACCACGCCAGCGCCGAAGAGCGCAAGACGCTGGTGCGCCGCCACCGCACGCCGCTGCTGGTGATCGGGGTGGCGGTGGGGCTGCTGGGCTCGGCGCCGACGCTGCTGTGGGTGTCGTCGGCGGCGGTGATCTTCCTGTTTCCGTTCGTGCTGGCCGGCACGCTGTGGCTGTATGTGCTGATCTTTATTTTCTCGGCGCTGTGGTTCGGCCACTTCTGCCTGCGCGCTCTGGCGCAGTTGCGGGCCGAGCGCGCGGCGGTGCCGGCCCAGCCGCCGGTGCCTCAGCCGGACCAGCCGGCGCTTGACGGCGACGTCATCGACCTGGCGCCGAGCGACGTGCGCCGCATCGAAAACTCCTGAAGCGAGGGCAATATGGGTTTTGGCCTGATCGTCATTGGCGACGAGATCCTGTCGGGGCGGCGTGAAGACAAGCATCTGCGCCGCACCATCGAACTGCTGGGCGCGCGCGGCCTGGCGCTGGACTGGGCCGAATACGTCGGCGATGACCGCGCCCGCATCACCGCCACGCTGCGGCGCACGCTGGCCGGCCCGGACGTGGTGTTCTGCACCGGCGGCATCGGCGCCACGCCGGACGATCACACCCGCCAGTGCGCGGCCGCCGCGCTGGGCGTGCCGCTGGTGCTGCATCCCGACGCGCGCGAGCTGATTGCGCTGCGTATTGCCGAGACCGCCGGCGGCGACCCGGTCAAAGCCGACCTGAACCAGCCGGAAAACCAGCACCGCTTCAAAATGGGTGAGTTCCCCGAGGGCGCGCGCATCATCCCCAACAGCTACAACCGCATCCCGGGCTTTTCGGTCGGTCACCACCACTTCATGCCGGGTTTCCCGGTGATGGCATGGCCGATGATGGAATGGGTGCTGGACCACGACTATGCGCACCTGTTCCACCAGGTGCAGCAGCAGGAGCGGGCCTTCTACGTGTTCGAGGCGCCAGAGTCCACGCTGACGCCGCTGATGGAGACGGTCGAAGCGGCGCATCCGGGCATCCGTGTGTTCAGCCTGCCGTCGGTCGGCGACGTGCAGCGCGGCGACCGCTTCGCGCGCCGCCATATCGACCTGGGGGTCAAGGGCCCGGCCGACCTGCTGACGCCGGCCTATGCGATGCTGCTCGCAGGCGTGCAGGCGATGGGGTTCGAGACCGTGGAGCAGCCGCCGCGCGAAGCGGCGCAGGCTTAAGGCGGCACGGGTCGCAAAAAGAAGAAGGGGCAGCCTTGGCTGCCCCTTCTCTCATCCTGGCCCGACCGCGATCAGGCGCCGTGCCACGGCAGTCCGCGCACGCACCAGCCTTCAACAGTCTTGCGGTGGTGGTGGTCGTCGCGGTTGCCCTCGAAGCCTTCCAGCACATCCATGGCGAAGTGGTAGCCGGCTTCGGTGGCCACGCGCGCGGCGTGCTTGGAGCGCGCCGCGCTGCGGCACAGGAACAGCACCGGCACGTCGGCCGGCACGCGTGCCCTCAGCTCTTCGACGAAGCGGGCATTCTGCGCACCGCCCGGATAGGACATCCATTCGACATGGGCGAACTGCGCGTCCGGCACGTCAACGCCGCCGACCCAGTCCAGCTCGGCCTGGGTGCGCACATCGACCAGCACGGCGGAAGGATCGTTCTGCAGCAGCGCAAAGGCTTCCTGCGGCGACAGCGCGCCGAAATACGGGAGCTGGTTCTGTTGTTGGCGCTGGCGGGCGGCCTGGAGGAGATCGTCTCGGGTGGTCATCTGCGTGACAAATTTGAGGAATGGAATTGGGGGCGGCAAAGCCGCAACACACTATTCTATAGCGCCGGGCCGATTCGAAACCTCATTGCCGGCTGCTGGGGCGTCTGATGACTATTTTTGGTGCAAATGCACTGCTTCAGTGCGGTACCTTGCTGGATGCACCATTGTGGTGTTTCATTAGGGGGCGCTACGTCGGAATGCGTGTAACCGGTGCGCCACTCGGCAGTGGAGCCGCTGCTTTCCTTACGCCGCCGCGGTGCGCGGTTCGCCGACGTTGCACATTTTTCGGGCTGCCGGTGGCGGTGGGGCGTTTGCATGGCACGCTTTCTGCTAACATTCCTCGTCCTTTCGTGGCTGGTCGGGACGGCGCGGCAGAGCATGCATCGGCGCCGGTGACGACAGGCCCAAGAATTGGCTTTCTCAGACTTCCGCCGAATATCCAGGAGATTGGCATGGCCCACAGCGTTGCAGACGTGATGAAGCTGGTGAAGGAAAACGACGTCAAGTTCGTCGATTTCCGTTTCACCGATACCAAAGGCAAGGAGCAACACGTGTCCGTGCCCGTGTCGCACTTCGATGAAGACAAGTTCGAAAGCGGCCACGCCTTCGACGGTTCGTCGATCGCCGGCTGGAAGGGTATCGAAGCTTCGGACATGCTGCTGATGCCGGATTCGAACACCGCCCACATCGACCCGTTCTACGAAGAACCGACGCTGGTGCTGTCCTGCGACGTGGTCGAGCCGTCGGACGGCAAGGGCTATGACCGCGACCCGCGTTCCATCGCCAAGCGCGCCGAAGCCTACCTGAAGAGCACCGGCCTGGGCGACACCGCCTTCTTTGGCCCGGAACCCGAGTTCTTCATCTTCGACGGCGTGACCTGGAACGTCGACATGCAAGGCTGCTTCGTGAAGATCCACTCCGAAGAAGCCCCGTGGTCGTCGGCCAAGGAATTCGAGCATGGCAACAGCGGCCACCGTCCGGGCAAGAAGGGCGGCTACTTCCCGGTCGCCCCGATCGACACCTTCCAGGACATGCGTTCGGAAATGTGCCTGATCCTGGAATCGCTGGGCATCCCCGTTGAAGTCCACCACCACGAAGTGGCTGGCCAGGGCCAGAACGAAATCGGCACCCGTTTCAGCACGCTGGTGCAGCGCGCCGACTGGACCCAGATGCAGAAGTACGTGATCCAGAACGTCGCCCACACCTACGGCAAGACCGCCACCTTCATGCCGAAGCCGATCGTCGGCGACAACGGTTCGGGCATGCACGTGCACCAGTCCGTGTGGAAGGACGGCCAGAACCTGTTCGCGGGCAACGGCTACGCCGGCCTGTCGGAATTCGCGCTGTACTACATCGGCGGCATCATCAAGCACGCCCGCGCCCTGAACGCCATCACCAACCCGGGCACGAACTCGTACAAGCGCCTGGTGCCGGGCTTCGAAGCTCCGGTGAAGCTGGCCTACTCGGCCCGCAACCGCTCGGCTTCGATCCGCATCCCGTACGTGGCCAACCCGAAGGGCCGCCGCATCGAGACCCGCTTCCCGGATCCGCTGATGAACCCGTACCTGGGCTTCTCGGCGCTGCTGATGGCCGGCCTGGACGGCGTGATGAACAAGATCCACCCGGGCGAAGCTGCCGACAAGAACCTGTACGACCTGCCGCCGGAAGAGGATGCAAAGATCCCGACCGTGTGCTCGAGCCTGGACCAGGCGCTGGAGTACCTGGACAACGACCGCGAGTTCCTGACCCGCGGCGGCGTGTTCTCGAACTCGATGATCGATGCCTACATCGAACTGAAGATGGAAGAAGTCACGCGTTTCCGCATGACCACGCACCCGGTCGAGTTCGAAATGTACTACTCGCTGTAAGCGGCCCTTGCCCGGGAATGACACAGGTTGTGACCGGGCAACAGTTGCACCAGAAAGGGGCGGCTTCGGCTGTCCCTTTTTGCTTTGCTCGCTAGAATGGGGAATCGTGTTCCCACCCCCGTTCAAACCTAACGCCATGTTCATGGACGCCTCTTCACGCACGGCCTGCCGGACCCTGACCTTGCCCCGCTCTCTGCACCAATTTCGTCTCGGATTCCCTGTTCTGGTGAGTGCCGTGGCGCTGACGCTGGGCGCATGGGCCGGGCAGTCTGCCGCGCAGTCCTCGGACGTCTATGTCTGCACCGGGCCCAATGGCGTGCCCGAGTATCGCAATGGCAACGCCGGCAAGGGCTGCAAGAAGCTGAAACTGCCGGAGGTGGTGACGGTTCCGGGCGGGCGCATCGCTGCGCCGGCCAAGGGCGCTGGCAGCACCGCCGGCGCGGCGGCTGGAGGCACCAGCTTCCCGCGCGTGGACAGCGCCACGCAAAAGAGCCGCGACGGCGAGCGCCGCGCGGTGCTCGCGCAGGAGCTGCAGGCCGAAGAGGCCAAGCTGCAGGCGCTGCGCGCCGAGTACAACAACGGCCAGCCGGAGCGCCAGGGCAATGAGCGCAACTATCAGAAATACCTCGACCGCACCGCAGCGCTGCGCGACGACATCGCCCGCAGCGAGGCCAATGCGGCGTCGCTGCGGCGCGAGCTTGGCAATTTGAAGGACTAGTCTTATGCGTCGCCTGATTCGCGGAGTGTCGCGCAAGGCCGGCGGTGCCGACGGCGCCCGTGGCGAATCGCCGGCGGCTGACGCGGCGCCGGCCGAAGGCAGCGCCCAGGTGCTGACCATGGGCGCCGTGGCGTTCCATGCCGGCCTGGACGTAGTGGCCAACCCGGTGCTGCTGGTGCAGCAGCCGGGGCTGCGCGTGGTCTTTGCGAACCCGGCGGCTGAAGCCACCTTCGGCGTGTCGCGCAAGGGCATGGTGGAGCTGACGCTGCCTGACCTGTTCGGGCGTTCCGACGAGCTGCACAGCATGATCGACACCGTGGTCACGCGGCAGTTCGACGTGCGCCGGCAGGACCTGATCCTGCACCCGCCGCTGCAGGAGCCGGCCCATGTGCACGTGGTGATCTCCGCGCTGGAAGCGGTGGGCGACACCGTGGTGGTGGAAATCCTGCCCAATGAACAGAAGGTGCGCAGCGAACGCGAAGAGCGCATCCTGGACCTGACCTCGGCCAACAAGGAACTGATCCGCAACCTGGCCCACGAGATCAAGAACCCGCTGGGCGGCATCCGCGGCGCGGCGCAGCTGCTGGAGTTCGAGCTGCCGGAGCGCTCGCTGCGCGAATACACGCAGGTCATCATCAAGGAATCGGACCGGCTGCAGACGCTGGTGGACCGGCTGCTGGAGCCGCACCGGCATCCGCATATCGTGTCCAGCCTGAATATCCATGAAGTGCTGGAGCGCGTGCGCTCGGTGGTGCTGGCGGAGTTTCCCAACGGGCTGGAGATCGTGCGCGACTACGACGCCAGCCTGCCCGAGCTGCAGGGCGACATGGAGCAACTGATCCAGGCCGTGCTCAACATCGTGCACAACGCCGCGCAGGCGCTGGCCGACCGCATGGCGCGCGGCGATGCGCAGATCGTGCTGCGCACGCGCGTGGCGCGCCAGGTCACGATTGCCAAGCGCTTGTTCAAGCTGGCATTGGACTTGCATGTCATCGACAACGGCCCGGGAATTCCCGAAGACATCCGCGAACGCATCTTCTATCCGCTGGTATCGGGCAGGGATGGCGGCAGCGGACTCGGTCTCACACTCGCTCAAACCTTCGTGCAGCAGCACGAGGGCTTGATCGAATGCGAGAGCAGGCCGGGCTGTACCGACTTCCGCATCCTGCTGCCGCTGCACTAGCTTTTGCCGGCGTCCGCGAGCGATGGTGCATCCGCCGTGGCCGGGCATGCGGAAGACCAAATGACACCGAGCAGACAAGCGACGCACATGAAGCCGATCTGGATAGTCGACGACGATCAATCAATCCGCTGGGTCCTGGAAAAGGCCCTGGCCCGTGAAAGCCTGCTCTCGCGCAGCTTCACCAATGTGCGGGATGCGCTGGCCGCGCTGGAAGAAGACCAGCCCCAGGTGCTGATATCGGATATCCGCATGCCCGGCGGATCGGGCCTGGACCTGCTGCAGGCCATCAAGGCCCGGCATCCGGGCCTGCCGGTCATCGTGATGACGGCCTACTCGGACCTGGACAGCGCCGTGGCCGCGTTCCAGGGCGGCGCCTTCGAATACCTGGCCAAGCCCTTCGATGTCGACAAGGCGGTCGAGCTGATCCGCCGCGCGCTCGAAGAAAGCCTGCGTGAGGAAGAGCTGGACGACCGCCTCGTCGATGCGCCCGAGATCCTCGGCCAGGCGCCGGCGATGCAGGACGTGTTCCGTGCCATCGGCCGGCTCTCGCAGTCCAACGTGACGGTGATGATCACCGGCGAGTCCGGCACCGGCAAGGAGCTGGTCGCACGCGCGCTGCACAAGCACAGCCCGCGCGCCAACGGGCCCTTTATCGCGCTCAATACCGCAGCCATCCCCAAGGACCTGCTCGAATCCGAACTGTTCGGCCATGAGCGCGGCGCCTTCACCGGTGCGCAGACCATGCGGCGCGGCCGCTTCGAGCAGGCCGAGGGCGGCACGCTGTTCCTCGACGAAATCGGCGACATGCCGTTCGACCTGCAGACGCGCCTGCTGCGCGTGCTGTCCGATGGCAACTTCTATCGTGTCGGCGGCCACAACCCCTTGCGCGCCAATGTGCGCGTGATTGCCGCCACCCACCAGAACCTGGAGCTGCGCGTCAAGGAAGGGCTGTTCCGCGAGGACTTGTTCCACCGCCTGAACGTGATCCGGCTGCGCCTGCCGCCGCTGCGCGAACGCCCGGAGGACATCACGCTGCTGGCGCGTCATTTCCTGCAGAAGAGCGCCAAGGAACTGGGCGTCGAGCCCAAGCGCATGTCCGACGAAGCGCTGGCCTATGTCAGCACGCTGCCGTTCCCCGGCAACGTGCGCCAGCTGGAGAACCTGTGCAACTGGCTGACCGTGATGGCGCCGGCCCAGACCATCGAGGTCAAGGACCTGCCACGCGAGATGCTGGAAGCCGGCACCAGCGAGCCGGTCAATGCGCCGCGGCCCGAGCGCGTTGCCGAAGCGCGTGCGCCCGAGTATGAAAGCGCGCCTGACCTGGCCGACTACGGCGGGTATGCGACGCCGGTGGCAGAGGCCGACACGGCCACCGCAGTCCGGCCCGCGTCCGTGGCGACGGTGGTCCCGGCCCTGGCCCCGGCCGGCTGGGAAAGCCTGCTCGCCGGCGAGGCACGGGCAATGCTCGAAGCCGGCCAGCCGGAGGTCATGGATGTGCTGACGCGCCGCTTCGAGAAGGCGGTGCTGGAGGCCGCGCTGGGTGTCACGCGCGGGCGCCGCGTCGAGGCGGCGACCCGGCTCGGGATCGGGCGCAATACCATCACGCGCAAGCTGCAGGAGCTTGGGTTCGACTGAGCCAGGGCAGGGCGGGTGACAAGAAAAACCGGCCGGGACTTTCCCGGCCGGTTTTTTTGTTATGCGTGGGGTATTCAGCCGTGCGCTTCGACCAGCCGCTGCGCCATCTCGGCAAAGCCCTCGCCACCGGCCGCTGCGGTGATATAGGCCGGCGGCACCGGCAGCTGCGGCAGGATGTCGCGCACATTGGCCACGCCAACCGACAGCGGAAAGTGGGCGAACATGCTGGCATCGTTGGCCGAATCGCCGATAAACAGCCATTCGTCGCGGCGCGCGTCCACGTCTTCGCCCAGCAGTTCGGCCACGCACAGCCTGCTCATCGACAGCTTGTCGTGCAGGCCGAACCAGCCGTTGACATGGATCGAGCTGACCGTGGCGGTCATGCCGGCCTCGCGCATGATGGCGGCGATGCGGGCCACGGCGTCTGCAGGCAACGGCGCGACGTCCTCGGCATGGTCGATGGCCAGGTCGGCGGCATGCCAGGCCTGGTCCGAGGCCAGCGCGCAGCCCGGCACTTCGCGCACGATGTGCTGGCCCAGCGCTTCGATGCGCGCCAGGTTGCGCGCGCGCGTGGCGGCATCGTCCAGGAAGCGGGTCTGCAGGCGGCCGTTGTGCAGGTGCGAGTAGAACGCACCGTTCTCGCCGATGATGGCGTCGACCGGCCACAGCCGGGTCAGGATCTCGGCCCAGGCGATGCAGCGCCCGGTGACCGGGATCACGTGCAGGCCCGCGCGGCGCAACCCGTCGAGCGCCAGGTAGGTCGAGGCCGGCAGCCGCCCGTCGGTGGTCAGGGTGCCGTCGATGTCGGTCAGCACGCCGCGCACGCGCTGCAGCACGGAATTAGAGAGCTTATTCAGGGATTGCATGGCGGGCCATTGTAACCGCGGATCTGGCGGCAATTTCCCTTATTGCACTGCAAAAGGCATCGTACTGGCCATACTGGTGAATCTGCTGATTTGCTAGCGCAGGTGCGACAGGCGTAACATGCCGCTGTCACAAAAAAATCACATACTGTCGGATTTTCGCCGGAACAGACAGACCAAAGGAGAGCCACCGATGTCCTTTTCCCGTACCGTGCTCAAACTCGCAGCGCTGGCAGCCCTGACCGGGGCCGGCAGCGCCCACGCCGCCGTTGAAATCCAGTGGTGGCACGCCATGCAGGGGGCCCTGAACGACAAGGTGAACGAGATCGCCAACAAGTTCAACGCCAGCCAGTCCGAATACAAGGTGGTGCCGGTCAACAAGGGCAACTACGACGAAACCATGGCCGCGGGCATTGCGGCCTTCCGCGCCGGCGGCTCGCCCGCCATCCTGCAGGTGTTTGAAGTGGGCACCGCCACCATGATGAGCGCCAAGGGCGCGATCAAGCCGGTGTCGGCGGTGATGAAGGACGCCGGCGAGAAGTTCGACCAGAAGGCCTATATCCCGGCGGTGGCGGGCTACTACACCTCGTCCAAGGGCGAGATGCTGTCGTTCCCGTTCAACAGCTCGACCACGGTGTTCTACTACAACAAGGACGCCTTCAAGAAGGCCGGCCTGGATCCGGAAAAACCGCCCAAGACCTGGCCCGAGGTGATGCAGTACTCGGCCAAGCTCAAGGCCTCGGGCACCAACTGCGCCTACACCACCGACTGGCAGGGCTGGGTCCACCTGGAGAGCTTCTCGGCCTGGCACAACACGCTGTATGCGACCAAGAACAACGGCTTCGGCGGCACCGACACGCGCCTGGTCTTCAACAGCCCGCTGCACGTCAAGCACATCACCAACCTGCAGGACATGGTGAAGAAGGGCTATTTCAGCTACGGCGGGCGCAAGGCCGAGTCGCAGGCCAAGTTCTACAACGGCGAGTGCGCGATGTTCACCGGCTCGTCGGCATCGCTGGCCAATATCCGCAAGAACGCCAAGTTCGCGTTCGCGGTGGCACAGCTGCCGTACTACCCGGAGGTGCAGGGCGCCCCGCAGAACACCATCATCGGCGGCGCTTCGCTGTGGGTGATGGGCGGCAAGAAGCCCGACGAGTACAAGGGCGTGGCCAAGTTCTTCAATTTCCTGTCGCGCCCCGAGATCCAGTCTGACTGGCACCAGGCCACCGGCTACCTGCCGGTGACGATGGCCGCCTACGAGATGACGAAGAAATCGGGCTACTACGACAAGAACCCGGGTGCCGATGTGTCGGTGCAGCAGATGGTGGTCAAGACCACCGACAAGTCGCGCGGCGTGCGCCTGGGCAACATGGTGCAGATCCGCACCGTGGTGGACGAGGAACTGGAAGCCGTCTGGGCCGGCAAGAAGGAGCCCAAGGCGGCGCTGGACTCGGCCGTGGCCCGCGGCAATGATCTGCTGGAGCGCTTCCAGAAGACTGCCCGCGAGTAAGCCGGCATAGCCAGCAAGCTGATGTGACAAGCGGGCGGTGGCGAAACCTCCGCCCGCTTGCATTGTGGACGGCCCCTTCGGACCGATCGGGACTGTCCGCATCCGTACCTAGTCCGATGCCGCGACCCGCGGCATTCGCCGGAATCCGTTCATGGAAAAACGCGTCGTTTTCCGTTCGCCGTGGCTGCCGTATCTGCTGGTCTTGCCGCAGATCGCGATCACGCTGATCTTCTTTTTCCTGCCCGCCGGGCAGGCGCTGTACCAGTCGATGCTGCAGCAGGATGCCTTCGGCATCAACCTGGAGTTTGTCGGCCTGGACAACTTCCGCATGCTGTGGAACGACCCGCTGTACGTGGAGTCGTTCCAGACCACCGCCATCTTTGCCGTGGGCGTGACCGTGGTGGGCCTGACTACCGCGCTGCTGCTGGCCTATTTTGCCGACCGCATCATCCGCGGCGCCGTCGGCTACAAGACGCTGCTGATCTGGCCGTATGCGGTGGCGCCGGCCGTGGCCGGCGTGCTGTGGATGTTCATGTTCAACCCGACGCTGGGCGTGGTGTCCTATGCGCTGCGCAAGCTCGGCGTGGAATGGAACTTCCTGCTCAATGGCGACCAGGCATTGCTGCTGGTGGTGCTGGCCGCCGCCTGGAAGCAGATCAGCTACAACTTCCTGTTCTTCCTGGCGGGTCTGCAGAGCATCCCGCGCTCGCTGATCGAGGCCGCCGCGATCGACGGCGCCGGCCCATGGCGCCGCTTCTGGTCGATCATGTTCCCGCTACTGTCGCCGACCACCTTCTTCCTGATGGTGATCAACGTGGTCTACGCGTTCTTCGATACCTTCGCGATCATCGACGCGGTCACCCACGGCGGCCCGTTCAATTCGACCAACACGCTGGTCTACAAGGTCTTCCATGATGGCTTCCGCGGCATGGACATCGGGGGCTCGGCCGCGCAGTCGGTGGTGCTGATGGTGATCGTGATCGCGCTGACCGTGGTGCAGTTCCGCTATGTTGAACGCAAGGTCCAGTACTGACGGAGACAGCACATGGTAGAACGTCGCCCCTTCCTTGATTTCCTGAGCCACGCGGTGCTGATCCTGGGCATCGTGATCGTGGTGTTCCCGGTGTACCTGACCTTCGTCGCGTCCACGCTGACCGCCGAAGAGGTGCTGGACGCGCCGATGACGCTGATCCCAGGCAGCCACCTGATCGAGAACTATCGCACCGTGCTGTTCCAGGGCGTGGGCGAGGCCGCATCGCCGGTCTCGACCATGATGAAGAACAGCCTGATCATGGCGCTGGGCATTGCGCTGGGCAAGATCGCGATCTCGATCATCTCGGCCTTTGCCATCGTCTATTTCAAGTTCCCGCTGCGCAAGACCTTCTTCTGGCTGATCTTCATCACGCTGATGCTGCCGGTCGAAGTGCGCATTCTGCCGACCTACAAGGTGGTGTCGGACCTCGGCATGCTCGACAGCTACTTTGGCCTGACGGTCCCGATCATCGCGTCGGCCACCGCCACCTTCCTGTTCCGCCAGTTCTTCCTGACCATTCCGGACGAGCTGGCCGAGGCCGCGCGCATCGACGGCGCCGGGCCGCTGCGATTCTTCTGGGACGTGGTGCTGCCGCTGTCGCGCACCAGCATCGCCGCGCTTTTCGTGATCCAGTTCATCTACGGCTGGAACCAGTACCTGTGGCCGCTGCTGATCACCACGCAGAAGTCGATGACGCCGGTGGTGGTGGGCGTGACGCAGATGATCTCGCGCTCGGGTGACGCGGCCACCGACTGGAACCTGGTGATGGCCACCGTGATGCTGGCGATGATCCCGCCGGCGGTGGTGGTGGTGCTGATGCAGAAGTGGTTCGTCAAGGGCCTGGTCGAAACGGAAAAATAAGGCGCGGTGGCCACGAGCCACGCGCAGGACAACAGCAATGGCAAAACTGTCGCTACGCAACGTTCAGAAAACCTACGCCGGCAGCGTCCAGGTGGTGCACGGCATCGACATGGAGATCGCCGACGGCGAATTCATCGTCATCGTCGGCCCCTCGGGCTGCGGCAAGTCCACGCTGCTGCGCATGGTGGCGGGGCTGGAAACCATTACCGGCGGAGAAATCCATATCGGCGACAAAGTCGTCAATAACCTGGAGCCGGCCGAGCGGGACATCGCCATGGTGTTCCAGAACTACGCGCTCTATCCGCATATGAGCGTGTACGACAACATGGCCTACGGCCTGAAGATCCGCGGCATGGCCAAGGCCGAGATCGCGCAGCGGGTGAACCATGCCGCCGGCATCCTGGAGCTGGCGCCGCTGCTGGACCGCAAGCCGCGCCAGTTGTCGGGCGGGCAGCGCCAGCGCGTGGCCATGGGCCGCGCCATCGTGCGCGAGCCGGCGGTGTTCCTGTTCGACGAGCCGCTGTCCAACCTGGACGCCAAGCTGCGCGTGCAGATGCGGCTGGAACTGAAGGAGCTGCACCGGCGCCTGGGCACCACCAGCCTGTACGTCACGCACGACCAGGTCGAGGCGATGACGCTGGCCGACCGCATGATGGTGCTCAACGCCGGACGCGTCGAGCAGATCGGCACGCCGCTGGAAGTCTATTCGCGTCCGGCCAGCACCTTCGTGGCCGGCTTTATCGGCTCGCCGCCGATGAACCTGATCCCGGTGGCGCGCAACGCCGGCGGCGACACGGGCGCGCAGATGCGCGTGGTGGCGAAGGAGGGCGAGGCTGCCAACGCCACGCTGGGGCACCTGCCGATGGGGCTGCACCTGCCGGAGCAGGCACTGCTGGGGCTGCGCCCGGAGCATATCGAGCCGTGCGCCGCGCATGAGGCCATCGCCGAAGTCGATGTGCGCGTGGTCGAGGCCCTCGGCGCGGATTCCTTCGCCTATGGCTCGCTCGGCGGACAGGCGGTGGTGGTGCGGCTGGACAGCCATGCGCACGTGCGCGCCGGCGACCGCCTGCCGGTGACGTCGTCGGCGGAGCACCTGCATTTCTTTGCGCCCGATACGGGCAAGCGCATCGAGGCCTGACATGACCAGCGTAACCGACACTGCCTGGCGGTACCCGAGCCATATCGCGCACCGCGGCGCCGGCAAGCTGGCGCCGGAGAATACGCTGGCAGCGCTTCGCCACGGCGCCGGCTTTGGCTACCGGATGTTCGAGTTCGACGTAAAGCTGTCGGCCGACGGCAAGCCGGTGCTGATGCACGACGCCACGCTGGACCGCACCACCAGCGGCCAGGGCAGGGTGGATGCGCTGACACTGGGCGAACTCGCGCAGCTAGACGCCGGCACGTGGCACAGCCCCGCCTTCGCCGGCGAGCCCGTGCCGACGCTGGCGGCCATCGCACGCTATACCCGGGCCAACAGCTTGATGGTCAATATCGAGATCAAGCCAGTGCCCGGCACCGAGGCGCGCACCGGTGCGGCGGTGGCGCTGGACGCGCAGTCGCTGTGGGCGGGTGCCGCGGTGCCGCCGCTGCTGTCATCGTTTTCTGAGGAGGCGCTGGCCGCCGCGGCGCGCGTCGCGCCAGACCTGCCGCGCGCGCTGCTGCTCGACCAGCTGCCCGCGGACTGGCTGGAGCGGCTGCGCCGGCTGGGCTGCGTGGCGCTGGATGCCAACCACCGCGAACTGGATGCCGGCGTGATCGCCGCCGCGCACGCGGCCGGTTTCCGGGTCCTCTGCTATACCGTGAACGATCCGGCGCGGGCGGCGCAGTTGCTGGCCTGGGGCCTGGACGGGCTGATCACAGACGCCGTCGACCAGATCGCGCCTTGATTCAAATTGTTGTGCGGGTGTTGCTAGTTCGCTGATTGCGAACCGAATTGTCGTGGGTAGGTGTTTCGTATCGCGAAAAGTCCACATTGATCAAAGGCAATTCATGCTATTCTTACCGCCGTGAAGACTTTAGGTCCTTCCCCGCACAACTTGCCCTTTCGGGCCTTGTGAGGAAGCCATCACACGCGGCACCCAAGCGGTGCCGTTTGTGTAGGCGCCTCAGTTGGGCTCCCAAGAGTTGTTTGCGATCCGCTAACCGGTCAAGCCGTGTCGCGGAAGGTTGAATAACCCGCTGAACTCCGGCATTCCCGGAGAATAGTGAGCGTCCCATGATGCAGCAGTATCAGAGCAACTCGTACCTCTTCGGCGGTAACGCCCCGTATGTCGAAGAACTGTACGAGGCCTACCTCCAGAACCCCGCCTCGGTTCCCGACAATTGGCGCGCGTATTTCGACGCCATGCAGAACGTTCCTGCGGTCGACGGCTCGAACGGCCGGGATATCCCCCACGCCCCCATCGTTGCCTCGTTCGCCGAGCGCGCCAAGCAAGGCCCCATCAAGACCATCGTTGCCTCGGCCGATTCCGACATGGGCCGCAAGCGCGTCGCTGCCACCCAGCTGATCGCCGCCTACCGCAACATCGGTTCGCACTGGGCCGACCTGGACCCGCTCAAGCGCCAGGAGCGTCCGCCCCTGCCGGACCTGGACCCGGCGTTCTACGGCTTCTCCGAAGCAGACCTCGACATCGTCTTCAATGCCAGCAATACCTACTTTGGCAAGGAGTCGATGAGCCTGCGCGAGCTGCTCAACAACCTGCGCGAAACCTACTGCGGCACCATCGGTTTCGAATTCATGTACGTGAGCGACCAGGCGCAGAAGCGCTGGTGGCAGGAGCGCCTGGAAACCACGCGTTCCAAGCCCGTGTTCACGCTGGAAAAGAAGAAGCACATCCTGGACCGCCTGACCGCGGCTGAAGGCCTGGAGCGCTTCCTCCACACCAAGTACGTCGGCCAGAAGCGCTTCTCGCTGGAAGGCGGCGAAAGCTTCATCGCCGCCATGGACGAGCTGATCCAGCACGCCGGCAGCAAGGGCGTGCAGGAAATCGTGATCGGCATGGCCCACCGCGGCCGTCTGAACGTGCTGGTCAACACGCTGGGCAAGATGCCGGCCGACCTGTTCGCCGAATTCGAAGGCAAGCACGTCGACGACCTGCCGGCCGGTGACGTCAAGTACCACAAGGGCTTCTCGAGCGATGTCTCGACCGAAGGCGGCCCGGTCCACCTGTCGCTGGCGTTCAACCCGTCGCACCTGGAAATCGTCAACCCGGTGGTCGAAGGCTCGGCCAAGGCCCGCCAGGAACGCCGCGGCGAAGTCGGCCACAAGGAAGTGCTGCCGGTGCAGGTGCACGGCGACGCGGCCTTTGCCGGCCAGGGCGTGGTGATGGAGACGCTGAACCTCGCGCAGACCCGCGGCTACGGCACGGGCGGCTCGATGCACATCGTCATCAACAACCAGATCGGCTTCACCACCTCCGACCCGCGCGACGCGCGTTCGACGCTGTACTGCACGGACGTGGTCAAGATGATCGAGGCCCCGGTGCTGCACGTGAACGGCGACGATCCCGAAGCGGTGGTGTACGCCATGCAGCTGGCCGTGGACTTCCGCATGGAGTTCAAGAAGGATGTCGTGGTCGACATCATCTGCTTCCGCAAGCTGGGCCACAACGAGCAGGACACCCCGGCGGTCACGCAGCCGCTGATGTACAAGAAGATCGCCCAGCACCCCGGCACGCGCAAGCTGTACGCCGACAAGCTGGCCGCGCAGAACCTGGTCCCGGCCGAGTTCGGCGACGAGAAGGTCAAGGAATACCGCGCTGCGATGGACGCCGGCAAGCACACCGCCGACCCCGTCCTGTCGAACTTCAAGAACAAGTTCGCCGTGGACTGGATGCCGTTCCTGAACCGCAAGTGGACCGACGCCGCCGACACCGCCGTGCCGGTGACCGAGCTCAAGCGCCTGGCCGAACGCATCACCACCACGCCTGAGACCCTGAAGCTGCACCCGCTGGTGGAGAAGGTCGTCAAGGACCGCGCCAACATGGGCCGCGGCGACCAGCCGCTGGACTGGGGCATGGGTGAGCACCTGGCCTTCGCCTCGCTGGTGTCGTCGGGCTACCCGGTACGTATCACCGGCCAGGACGCCGGCCGCGGCACCTTCACCCACCGCCACGCCGTGCTGCACGACCAGGCGCGCGAGCGCTGGGATGCCGGCAGCTACGTGCCGCTGCAGAACGTGTCGGAAAACCAGGCACCGTTCACGGTGATCGACTCGGTGCTGTCCGAAGAAGCCGTGCTCGGCTTCGAATACGGCTACTCGGCCGCCGAACCGAACGCGCTGGTGATCTGGGAAGCCCAGTTCGGCGACTTCGTCAACGGCGCCCAGGTGGTGATCGACCAGTTCATCTCGTCGGGTGAAGTGAAGTGGGGCCGTGCCTCCGGCCTGACGCTGATGCTGCCGCACGGCTACGAAGGCCAGGGCCCGGAACACAGCTCGGCCCGTATCGAGCGCTTCCTGCAGCTTTGCGCGGACCACAACATGCAGGTCTGCCAGCCGACCACGCCGGCCCAGATCTTCCACCTGCTGCGCCGCCAGATGATCCGTCTGTTCCGCAAGCCGCTGGTGATCATGACGCCGAAGTCGCTGCTGCGTAACAAGGACGCCGTGTCGCCGCTGTCGGACCTGGCCAAGGGCCACTTCGAGACGGTCATCCCTGACCACGAAGAGCTCAACGCCAGCAAGGTCAAGCGCGTCATCATGTGCTCGGGCAAGGTCTACTACGACCTGGTCAACACGCGCAAGGAGCGCGAGGCCAACGATACGGCGGTGATCCGCCTGGAACAGCTGTATCCGTTCCCGCACAAGGCCGTGGCAGCAGAACTCAAGAAGTATCCGAACGCCACCGAAATCGTGTGGTGCCAGGACGAGCCGCAGAACCAGGGTGCCTGGTTCTTCGTGCAGCACTACATCATGGAAAACATGACGGATGGCCAGAAGCTCGGTTATGCCGGTCGTCCCGCTTCGGCTTCGCCGGCAGTGGGCTACTACGCAAAGCACAACGAGCAACAGAAGGCGCTGCTGGATGCTGCCTTCGCCAAGCTCAAGGGCTTTGTTCTGACCAAGTAATCAAGCGGCAGCCACGGCGGCGCGCGCAGACGGCCGCCGTGGCATAGCCAGCATAAAGACAACACGCATAACACGAGGAATTCACAACCATGGCTATCGTTGACGTCAAGGTTCCGCAGCTCTCCGAATCGGTCGCCGAAGCGACCATGCTCAACTGGAAGAAGAAGCCGGGCGAGGCTGTTGCACAGGACGAAATCCTGATCGAGATCGAAACCGACAAGGTCGTGCTGGAAGTGCCGGCCCCGTCGGCTGGTGTCCTGTCGATTATCGTCAAGAACGACGGCGACACCGTCGTGGCCGATGAGATCATCGCCAAGATCGACACCGAAGCCACCGCTGGCGCCGCCGCACCGGCTGCTGCCGCTCCGGCACCTGCCGCCGCTGCCCCGGCACCGGCCGCTGCTGCCGCCGCAGGTGGTGTGGCGATGCCGTCGGCTGCCAAGCTGATGGCAGAAGCCGGCCTGTCGGCTGGCCAGGTTGCAGGCACCGGCAAGGACGGCCGCATCACCAAGGGTGACGCGCTGGCCGCTGCTGCTGCTCCGGCCGCCAAGGCTGCTCCGGCTCCGGCTGCCGCCAAGCCGGCGCTGCAGCAGGTTTCGGCCCCGGTCGACTTCGCCGCGCTGGGCGACCGCCCGGAAGAGCGCGTGCCGATGAGCCGCCTGCGCGCCCGTATCGCCGAGCGCCTGCTGCAATCGCAATCGACCAACGCCATCCTCACCACCTTCAATGAAGTGAACATGAAGCCGGTGATGGACCTGCGCAACAAGTACAAGGACCGCTTCGAGAAGGAACACGGGGTCAAGCTGGGATTCATGTCCTTCTTCGTCAAGGCCGCGGTGCACGCGCTGAAGAAGTTCCCGCTGATCAATGCCTCGATCGACGGCAACGACATCGTCTACCACGGCTACTTCGACATCGGCATCGCCGTGGGCTCGCCGCGCGGCCTGGTGGTGCCCATCCTGCGCAATGCCGACCAGATGAGCCTGGCCGACATCGAGAAGAAGATTGCCGAGTTCGGCGTCAAGGCCCGTGACGGCAAGCTGTCGCTGGAAGAACTGACCGGCGGTACCTTCTCGATCTCCAACGGCGGCGTGTTCGGCTCGATGCTGTCGACCCCGATCATCAACCCGCCGCAATCGGCCATCCTGGGCGTGCACGCCACCAAGGACCGCCCGGTGGTGGAAGACGGCCAGATCGTGATCCGCCCGATGAACTACCTGGCGATGTCGTATGACCACCGTATCATCGACGGCCGTGAAGCTGTGCTGGGCCTGGTGGCCATGAAGGACGCGCTGGAAGATCCGGCCCGCCTGCTGCTGGACCTGTAATCAACGGTCCCCCCGCGCACGTCTGCCGTGCGCGGGGCGCGCTTCCCCCGTGATGAAGGCGCGTCGGCACAAGCTGTCGCCGGCGCCCACAAAGGAATTTCCATGAGCAAACAATTC
Organism: Cupriavidus sp. FW306-01-F10A; assembly: GCF_058782785.1. Lineage (NCBI taxonomy): Bacteria > Pseudomonadati > Pseudomonadota > Betaproteobacteria > Burkholderiales > Burkholderiaceae > Cupriavidus > Cupriavidus sp. FW306-01-F10A. The sequence continues at coordinate 217,296 of NZ_JBYSYA010000008.1, read as the reverse complement.
GACGTGCTGGTGATCGGCGCCGGCCCCGGCGGCTACATCGCCGCCATCCGTGCCGGCCAGCTGGGCCTGAACGTGGCCTGCTGCGAAGGCAACCCGTATGACGATCCCAAGGGCGAAGCCCGCCTGGGCGGCACCTGCCTGAACGTGGGCTGCATCCCCTCCAAGGCGCTGCTGGCTTCCTCGGAAGAGTTCGAGAACGTCCAGCACCACCTGGGCGACCACGGCATCACCGTGGGCGACGTCAAGGTCGACGTGGCCAAGATGCTCAAGCGCAAGGACGACATCGTCGGCAAGATGACCAAGGGCATCGAGTTCCTGTTCCGCAAGAACAAGGTGACGCTGCTCAAGGGCTACGGCAAGTTCGTCGGCAAGAGCGCCGAAGGCTTCCAGGTCGACGTTGCCGGTGAAGTCGTGACCGCCAAGCAGGTCATCATCGCCACCGGTTCGAAGGCTCGCCACCTGCCGGGCATCAAGGTCGACAACGACCTGGTCAGCGATAACGAGGGCGCGCTCAAGTTCCCCGCAGTGCCGAAGAAGCTGGGCGTGATCGGCGCCGGCGTGATCGGCCTGGAGCTGGGCTCGGTGTGGCGCCGCCTGGGTTCCGAAGTGACCGTGCTGGAAGCACTGCCCGCGTTCCTGGGCGCCGCCGACGAAGGCGTGGCCAAGGAAGCGCAGAAGCAGCTGACCAAGCAGGGCCTGAAGTTCAGCCTCGGCGTGAACGTCAACGAAGTGACGACCGGCAAGAACGGCGTGACCGTCAAGTACACCGACAAGGACGGCAAGGCGCAGACCCTGGAGGTCGATCGCCTGATCGTGTCGGTGGGCCGCGTGCCCAATACCGACAACCTGGGCCTCGACGCCGTCGGCCTGGCCGCGGACCAGCGCGGCTTCATCGAGGTGGACGACCACTGCGCCACCAAGGTGCCGGGCCTGTGGGCCATCGGCGACGTGGTGCGCGGCCCGATGCTGGCGCACAAGGCCGAGGACGAAGGCGTGGCCGTGGCCGAGCGCATCGCCGGCCAGAAGCCGCACATCGACTACAACTGCGTTCCGTGGGTGATCTACACCTTCCCTGAAATTGCATGGGTAGGCAAGACCGAAGCCCAGCTCAAGGCCGAAGGCCGCGAGTACAAGGCCGGCCAGTTCCCGTTCATGGCCAACGGCCGTGCACTGGGCATGGGCCACGCCGACGGCTTCGTCAAGATGCTGGCCGACGCCAAGACCGATGAAATCCTGGGCGTGCACATCGTTGCCGCCAACGCCTCTGACCTGATCGCCGAAGCCGTGGTGGCGATGGAGTTCAAGGCCGCCAGCGAGGATATCGGCCGCGTCTGCCATCCGCACCCGTCGATGTCGGAAGTCATGCGCGAAGCCGCGCTGGCCGTCGACAAGCGTCAGCTTAATATGTAAGGCGCATGCTTCGCATTGCCTGAGTACCGGCGCGCCGCATCCGCGGCGCGCCGTTTTCACTTGCGGCCCGTGCCGCAGGAACCCGTCAGCATGAACGTCACCGAGTACTACGAGAAGGAACTGAAGGAGCGCGGCTACCAGTCCGACGAAGCGCAATTGCGCGCCGTGGCCCGGCTGCAGCAGTGCTACGACGAATGGGTGGCCTACAAGAGCCGCCGCAATAATGCGCTGAAGAAGCTGCTGGTCCGTCCCGACGTGCCCAAGGGCGTCTACCTGTGGGGTGGGGTGGGGCGCGGCAAGTCCTTCCTGATGGACAGCTTCTATACCTGCGTGCCGGTGGTGCGCAAGACGCGGCTGCATTTCCATGAGTTCATGCGCGAGGTCCATCGCCAGCTCGAAGAGCTGCGCGGGCGTCCCGATCCGCTGGATGAGCTGGCCAAACGCATCGCGCGCCGCTTCCGGCTGATCTGCTTCGATGAATTCCACGTCAGCGACGTCGCCGACGCGATGATCCTGCATCGGCTGCTGCAGCAGATGTTCGAGAACGGCGTGCAGTTCGTTATGACCTCCAACTACCGCCCGGACCTGCTGTATCCGGATGGCCTGCACCGCGACCGCGTGCTGCCGGCCATCGCGCTGCTGCAGCAGAAGCTCGATGTGCTCAACGTCGACGCGGGCATCGACTATCGCAAGCGCGCGCTGGAGCAGGTGCAGGCGTACCACACGCCGCTCGGCGCCAAGGCCAGTTCCGCGCTGCGCGACGCCTTCACCTCGATCGCCGGCGTGGCCGACGAGTCGCCGCTGCTGCATATCGAGCATCGCGAGTTGCGTGCGCTGCGCAAGGCCAACGGCGTGGTGTGGTTCGACTTTGCCACGCTGTGCGGCGGCCCGCGCTCACAGAACGACTACCTGGAGCTGGCGTCCCAGTTCCACACCGTGATCCTGTCCGACGTGCCGCGCATGACGCCACGCATGTCGTCCGAGGCACGCCGCTTCACCTGGCTGATCGATGTCTTCTACGACCACAAGGTCAAGCTGCTGATGTCGGCGGAAGTGCCCGCGGACGAACTCTACACCGAAGGCCAGATGGCCAACGAGTTCCATCGGACCGTATCGCGCATCATCGAGATGCAATCGCGCGAATACCTGGAATCCGAGCGCCGCACCATGGATACCACGCTCACCTGAGCGTTGTTTTCCGGCCCGGCGCGACGATTGCCGGGCCGCATTGACCTATATCAAGGTCGATTCGGGGACCCGCATATACCCTCCATCGGGTAGAAAAAGGTTCCCATGTCGTCGCCCCCAGTCACCAGTCCTTCAGCCAGCTTGCTGGCACCGTACCCGCCGTCCGCGCTCCGTGATGCCGTGGGCCCGGCTGCGTCCGGCGCCGGTGCGCGGCTGGCCTGCTTCCATTGCGGCCTGCCCGTCACGGACGCCGAGCCGCTTGCCGCCGAGCTGGACGGCAGCCGCCGGGTGTTCTGCTGCGGCGGTTGCCAGGCATTGGCGCAGACCCTCCATGCGGCCGGCTTCGCCCACCTGTACGGGGATGAAGCCCGCTTCGCCCGTCCCATCGACGACGGCGCCCGGCGCGAGGCCGAACCGATCTGGGCCGCCTACGACACCCCTGAGCTGCGCGCCCAGTTTGTCCGCCCGCTGGACAGCGGCCGCGCCGAGATCACGCTGGCGCCCGAGAGCATCCGCTGTGCCGCCTGCGCGTGGCTGATCGAACAGCACCTGAGCCGCCAGCCGGGCGTTGAGTCCGCGGTCGCTAATGTCGCCACGCGGCGCGTGGTGGTGCGCTGGCGCGACGGCGCCCAGACGGTGGCGGGGCTGCTGGCCGCGCTGGCCGGCATCGGCTACATGGCCTGGCCGTTCGAAGTCTCGCGCACCGACCAGCAGGACCGCCGCGCGCGCCGCGGGCTGCTGATGCGCATGGCGGTGGCCATGCTCGGCATGATGCAGGTCATGATGTATGCGTGGCCGATCTACACGCACGAGGCCACCATCGACCCTGGCCAGCTCCAGCTGATGCGCTGGGCCAGTTTCGCCCTGACGCTGCCGGTGGTGTTCTATGCCGCCTCGCCGATCTTTGCCGGTGCCTGGCGCAGCCTGCGCCAGCGCCACATGGGCATGGACGTGCCGGTGGCGATCGGCATCGGCGCCGGCTTTGCCGCCAGCGCGCTGGCCACGGTGCGCGGAGTGGGCGAGGTGTATTTCGATTCGGTGACGATGTTCGTCGCCTTCCTGCTGCTGGCCCGCTACCTGGAACTGCGCGTGCGCCAGGCCTCGCGCAGCGGCGCCGAGATGCTGGCGCGCCAGCTGCCGGCCACCTGCGAACGGCTGGTCGCGACGGGTGCGGCCGGCGAGCGTGTGCCGGTCGCGCGCCTGCGTGCGGGCGATCTGATCCGCGTCAAGGCCGGCGAGATCGTTCCCGCCGATGGCGCCGTGGTGGCGGGCGCGAGCGAGCTCGACGAATCCATGCTGACCGGCGAGAGCCGCCCGGTGCGCCGCGCCGCCGGCGAGACCGTGCTGGCCGGCAGCTTCAATACGGCAAGCCCGCTCGAACTGCGGATCACACGCGTCGGCGCCGGCACCCGCCTGGCCGAGATCGTCGCGGTGCTGGACCGCGCGCTGGCTGAAAAGCCGCGCCTGGCCACGCTGGCCGACCGCGTCGCGGGCTGGTTCGTGGCGACGCTGCTGGGGCTGGCGGCGCTGACCGGGCTGGTATGGGGCCTCTGGATCGATCCGTCGCGCGCCTTGCTGGTGACGATTGCGGTGCTGGTGGTCAGTTGCCCGTGCGCCTTGTCACTGGCAACGCCGGCCGCACTGGCCGCGGCCGGTGCGGCGCTGTCGCGCCGCGGCGTGCTGCTGACACGCGGCCACGCGCTGGAGACGCTGGCGCGCGTCACCGACGTGGTCCTCGACAAGACCGGCACGCTGACCGAAGGGCGCTTTGCCGTGGCCGCGGTCGAGCCGCTGGCTGACGCCGATCGGACCCGATGCCTGGCGCTGGCCGCCGCGATGGAGCGCGGTGGCGAACATCCGATCGCGCGTGCGCTGGTGGCCGCGGCGCAGGGTAACGCCGGCATGCCGCTCCAGGTGTCCGACATGCGCAACGTCCCGGGCCAGGGCCTGGAGGCGATCGTCGATGGCCAACGCCTGCGGCTCGGCCGCGCCGACTTTGTCGCGGCGCTGGCGCCCGACAGCGGCCAGGCACCGGACACCTGGCGCAGCGACGCGGACCATCCTGGCGCCACCGTGGTGTGGCTGGGCGCGCCAGCGGGTCTGCTGGCGCGCTTCGTCCTGGCCGATGTGGAGCGGACGCAGACGCCGCAGTTGCTCACGCGGCTGCGCGAACTGGGCGTGCGCTGCCACCTGGTATCGGGCGATCACGCCGAAGCGGTCCACTGGTGGGCATCGCACTTCGGCATAGCCTGCGTGGCCGGCGCGGTCACCCCGGAAGGCAAGCGCAACTACGTCGCGCGGCTCCAGCAGGGCGGGGCGGTGGTGCTGGCCGTGGGCGATGGCATCAACGATGCGCCGGTGCTGGCGCAGGCCCAGGTGTCGATCGCCATCGGCAGCGGCGCGCCGCTGGCCCAGGCCGGTGCGGACGCGGTGCTGACGCACGGCGGCGTGGCCGAGATCGCCACCGCATTGGCGGTGTCGCGCCGGACGCGCCGGGTGGTGCGCCAGAACCTGGGCTGGGCCTTCTTCTACAACGTGGTGGCCATCCCGCTCGCAGCGACGGGGCTGGTCACGGCCTGGATGGCCGGCATCGGCATGTCGCTGTCGTCGTTGCTGGTGGTGGCCAATGCCTGGCGCCTGCTGCGCGCCGGCAAGCCGCGCCACAAGGGAGTCTGACTGATGGAAACGCTTTACCTGCTGGTGCCGATGAGCCTGGTGCTTGTCGTGGTCATCGCGGGCGCGCTGTGGTGGGCCCTCCATGCCGGGCAGTACGACGACCTGGACCGGCCCGCCGAATCGATCCTGCTGGACAACGACAAGCCATGAACCTGCCGCGCGGCGCGCCCTCCGACCGGGGTCCAGCACGCAGGTTCCATGCATGCCCTGAGCGACTTGATAAAGATCAACGCACACGCAGCATGGTTTTTCTAAAGTCACACTGTCAGTAGGTTTTTTCTTTTCTCTAAGCTTTGGGGGTCTGAATGGATGTCACTGCCGCGTCTTCACGCGTCGACACCTTCAATTACGGCGTCGTAAGACAGTTCGCTGTCATGACGGTAGTCTGGGGGATCGTCGGCATGGCCGTCGGCGTGCTGCTGGCAGCACAGCTGATCTGGCCCGAACTCAATTTCAACACACCCTGGCTGTCGTTTGGCCGGCTGCGGCCGCTGCATACCAATGCGGTGATCTTCGCCTTCGGCGGCAGCGCGCTGTTCGCGACCTCGTACTACGTGGTTCAGCGCACCTGCCAGGCCCGCCTGTTCTGCGGCCCGCTGGCCGCGTTCACGTTCTGGGGCTGGCAGCTGGTCATCGTCGCCGCCGCCATCACGCTGCCGCTGGGGATCACCAGCTCCAAGGAATACGCGGAACTGGAATGGCCGATCGACCTGCTGATCACCGCGGTCTGGGTGGCCTACGCGATCGTGTTCTTCGGCACCATCGTCAAGCGCAAGACCCGGCATATCTACGTCGCCAACTGGTTCTTCGGCGCCTACATCCTGACCATCGCGCTGCTGCACATCGTCAACAACATCGAGATGCCGGTGTCGCTGTGGAAGTCCTACTCGGCCTATGCCGGCGTGCAGGACGCGATGATCCAATGGTGGTACGGCCATAATGCCGTGGGCTTCTTCCTGACCACCAGCTTCCTGGGGATGATGTACTACTTCATTCCCAAGCAGGCCGAGCGCCCGATCTACTCCTACCGCCTGTCCATTGTCCACTTCTGGGCGCTGAACTTCACCTACATGTGGGCCGGCCCGCACCACCTGCAGTACACCGCGCTGCCGGACTGGGCACAGTCGCTGGGCATGGTGTTCTCGCTGATCCTGCTGGCGCCGTCGTGGGGCGGCATGATCAACGGCATCATGACCTTGTCGGGGGCCTGGCACAAGCTGCGCACCGACCCCATCCTGAAGTTCCTGGTGGTGGCGCTGTCGTTCTACGGCATGGCCACGTTCGAAGGCTCGATGATGTCGATCAAGACCGTCAACGCGCTCTCGCACTACACGGACTGGACCATCGGTCACGTGCACTCGGGCGCGCTGGGCTGGGTCGCGATGATCTCGATCGGCTCGCTCTACTACCTGATCCCGCGTCTGTTCGGCGAGAAGCAGATGTACAGCGTCCGGCTGATCGAGTGGCACTTCTGGATCGCGACCATCGGCGTGGTGCTGTATATCGCCTCGATGTGGATCGCCGGGGTGATGGAAGGCCTGATGTGGCGCGCCACGCAGCCTGACGGCACGCTGACCTATGCCTTCGTCGAAGCGGTCAAGGCCAAGTACCCGTTCTACCTGATTCGCTTGCTGGGTGGCCTGTGCTTCCTGTCCGGCATGCTGCTGATGGCCTACAACGTGCTCAAGACCATCGTCGGCAAGCCCGCAGTGGATGCGCCGATTCCGGCCAGCATCACTGCCTCTGCCCACTGATCAATCCAGGATAGAAAGATGTCCGACAAACAACGCTTCTTTTCCCACGAAACGCTGGAGAAGAACATCGGCTGGCTGATCATCTGCACGATCCTCGTGGTCAGCATTGCGGGTCTGGTCCAGATCGTGCCGCTGTTCTTCCAGCACTCCACCACCGAGCCGGATCCGGGCATCACCCCGTATTCGCCGCTGCGGCTGATGGGCCGCGATATCTATATCCGTGAAGGCTGCGTCGGCTGCCACTCGCAGCAGGTCCGCACGCTGCAGGCCGAGACCGAGCGCTACGGCCACTTTTCCACGGCGGGCGAGTCGGTCTACGACCACCCGTTCCTGTGGGGCTCCAAGCGCACCGGTCCCGACCTGGCACGCGTGGGCGGGCGCTACTCGGATGACTGGCAGCGCATCCACCTGCGCAATCCGCGCGACGTGGTGCCGGAATCGGTGATGCCATCGTACCCGTGGCTGGAAAGGGCCGAGCTGCCCACCAACGACATCCAGGCCCGCATGCGCGCGCTGGTGCGCCTGGGCGTGCCGTACACGGATGCCGAGATCGCCAAGGCACCGGACGAGCTCAAGGGCAAGACCGAAGAAGATGCGCTGGTTGCCTACCTGCAAGGCCTGGGTACCAACCGCCGCAACGTCCGCGTGGATTCCGCCGCGGCCGCGGCACCCAAGGAGTAAGCCATGGCCATGATCACTGCCATTGCGACCGTCGTGTCGATGGTCGTCTTCCTGGGGATCTGCTGGTGGGCCTGGTCCGCCGGCCGGCAGGCCGCCAACCGGGAATCCGCCATGCTGCCGTTCGCGCTGCCTGACGAAACCACGACAACATCGAGCCGGAACACCTAGCCATGAGCGATTTCATTTCCGAATTCTGGAGTTATTACATTGCCGCTATCGCGCTCATCGGCATCGTCTGGTGCGTGTGGCTGCTGTTCTCGCAACGCAAGGTCGCCAAGACCGCCGGCGGCACTGAAGACACCGGCCATGTCTGGGACGGTGACCTGCGCGAGCTGAACAACCCGTTGCCGCGCTGGTGGATGTGGATGTTCCTGCTGGCCTGCATCTTCAGCCTGGCCTACCTGGTGCTGTACCCGGGACTGGGTTCGTATGCCGGCGTGCTGAAGTTCTCCACGCAGGGCGAACTTGCCGCGCACCGCGCGGCGCAGGAGAAAATGCAGAACGAGATCTACGCCAAGTACCTGAAGATGGACGTCAAGCAGGTAGCGGCGGATCCGCAGGCGCGCGAGATCGGCCAGCGCCTGTTCCTGAACTACTGCGCACAATGCCACGGCTCGGACGCGCGCGGCAGCCGCGGCTTCCCGAACCTGACGGACAGCGACTGGCTCTATGGTGGCGAACCCGACATCATCCAGCAGACCATCACCAAGGGCCGCAATGGCGTGATGCCGCCGTTTGCCGCGGCCATCGACGCCAAGCAGGCGGGCGACGTGGCGCAATACGTGCGCTCGCTGTCGGGCCTGTCGTCGGACCCGATCCGTGCGTCGCGTGGCGAGGGCGCCTTCAAGACGACCTGCGTGGCATGCCACGGCGCCGGCGGCAAGGGCAACCAGGCGCTCGGCGCGCCCAACCTGGCGGACAACGTCTGGCTGTATGGTAGCTCGGAAGGCAGCATCGTCGACGCCATCCTGAAGGGCCACAACAACCACATGCCCGCGCATGAGGAGATCCTGACGCCTGAACGCATCCGGATGCTGACGGCCTATGTCTGGGGTTTGTCCAACACTGGGGGCGGAGCCGGGCAATGACCGACGACTCATGTGAGCGGGCGCTGGCAGCTCGCGGGAGAGCATGCCCATGAACGCACCCGGGACCGAAGAAATGGCCCGGGCGGCCGACCTGCAACGGTCGGCCGCTGCGCCGGGCGAGACCTCTGACGAAACGCTCTACGAGGTCCGCCGCAAGATCTACCCGCGCTCGGTGACGGGCGCCTTCTCCAGCTGGCGGGTCTGGCTGGTGATCCTGACCCAGCTGATCTACTACGGCACGCCCTGGCTCCAATGGAATGACCGCCAGGCCGTGCTGTTTGACCTTGGCGAGCGCAAGTTCTACATCTTCGGGCTGGTGCTGTGGCCGCAAGACGTCATCTACCTGGCGGTGCTGCTGGTCATCTCGGCGCTGGCGCTGTTCCTGTTCACGGCGATCGCGGGGCGGCTGTTCTGCGGCTATGCCTGTCCGCAGACGGTCTACACCGAGATCTTCATGTGGATCGAGCGGCGGGTCGAAGGCGACCGCATCGCCCGCATCCGGCTCGACGGCGATCCGTGGAGCCTGCGCAAGTTCCGTCTCAAGGCGACCAAGCACTTCCTGTGGGTGCTGATTGCGCTCTGGACCGGCTTTACCTTCATCGGCTATTTCGCACCGATCCGCGAACTGGGCGGCGAGGTGCTCAGCCTGTCGCTGGGGCCGTGGCAGTCGTTCTGGATGCTGTTCTACGCGTTCGCCACCTGGGGCAATGCGGGCTTCATGCGCGAGCAGGTGTGCAAGTACATGTGCCCGTATGCGCGCTTCCAGAGCGTGATGGTGGATCGCGATACCTATGTCGTGACCTACGACGTCGGCCGCGGCGAGCCGCGCGGCAGCCGGTCGCGCAAGACCGACCACCACAAGGCGGGGCTTGGCGACTGCGTCAACTGCAGCATCTGCGTGCAGGTGTGCCCGACGGGCATCGATATCCGCGACGGCCTGCAGTACGAGTGCATCGGCTGCGGCGCCTGCATCGACGCCTGCGACCAGGTCATGGACAAGATGGCATATCCGCGCGGCCTGATCCGGTACACCTCGGAAAACGCGATGCGCAAGGGCTTGTCCGCGGCGGCATCGCGCAAGCGCCTGCTGCGCCCGCGCGTCGTTATCTATTCCGTGATCTGGGTGGCACTGCTGGCCGGGTTCATGGCTTCGATCGCGCTGCGCACGCCGCTGAAGGTCGACATCATCCGCGACCGTGGTGCGCTCGGCCGTGAAGTGGAAGGCCGCTGGATCGAGAATGTCTATCGCCTGCAGCTGATCAACACCACCGAAGCGCCGATGCAGATCAGCGTGCGCGCCGACAGCGACGAATTGAAGAACCTGACGGTGGAATACGACAAGCAGGCCGAATCGCTGGCGCCGACGTCCAACCGGTTGCTGCCGATCCGGATCCGCGTGCCGATCGAGGCCGCGGCGCAGGGCACGCACAAGATCAACGTGACAGTGACGAGCGAAGGCACGGAGCGGGGGCATGCCGAAATCCGGCAATCCACCAGTTTCATCGTGCCGCGCGATTTGTGAAGCTAGTCGTCAAGATGAAGGGGGCAAGATGAGTCAGCAAGGCAATCCGTGGTGGAAGGAGCCGTGGCCGTGGCTGTTGATGAGCGGCCCGCTGGTGGCGATGGTGGCGTGCGGCGTGACAATCTGGCTGGCATCCACGCATCCGGACATGCCGGTGCAGGGTGCAACGCGCCATGGCCTGGTGGTCGAGAAGGTCGACGCCGCGCCGCCCAAGGCTGCCGCTGTGAGGCAGCCATGAGGTTGCGCTGGCTGATGTGGGTACTCTGGCCGGCGTTCCTGATGGCTGGGTTTGCGACCGCGACGGTGTTTTCGGTGGTGGATCCCGGTGACCTGAACTTCTTCGGCCAGCCGATCGAAGCGTCCCGCGAATCGGTCTACACCATCGGCTTCCTGATGGCCTGGGTGTTCTGCGCGTTGTCCAGCGGACTGACGCTCTACACCATGCCGACGCGGCTCAGCGATACCGACGAACTGGAGTAAGCGGGCTGCCGTGAGGCCTGCGCTGTCATGGCCGGATGCGGCCATGACAGCGCCTTGGCCGCTTAGCAGGAGCGGCTGTAGAGTTGCTTGATGCCGTCGATGTCCACGAGCTTGACGTGGCGCTGGCGAATCTGGATCAGGCCGGCTTCGGCAAAGCGAGAGAACAGGCGGCTGACGGTTTCGAGCTTCAGGCCCAGGTAGCTGCCGATCTCTTCGCGGCTCATGCGCATCACGAACTCGGACGCCGAATAGCCGCGCGCCGACAGGCGCTCAGAGAGGTTGATCAGGAAGGCGGCAAGGCGTTCCTCGGCGCGCATCGAGCCCAGCGTGACCAGCATCAGTTGGTCATGCGTGATTTCCTTGCCCATCAGGCGCAGGAACTGCTGCTGCAGCGACGGCAGGTCTGCCGACAGCGATTGCAACTCGCTCATGCGGACCACGCAGACTTCGGTGTCCTCCAGCGCGGCGGCATCGGAGGCATGCTGCATCTCGCCCAGCCCGTCGAGACCGACAATTTCGCCGGGCAGGTGGAAGCCGGTAATCTGCGAGCGGCCGTCTTCAGTGGTGACGTGGGTCTTGAGCGTGCCAAAGCGCACGGCATAGACCGCGGTGAGCGGATCGCCCATGCGATACAGGGTTTCACCCTTGTGCACACGGATGCGTTCCTGAACCAGCGTGTCCATCTTGGCAAGGTCTTGCTGCGACATGCCGACCGGAAGGCACAGCTGCCCCATCGCACAGGTGGAGCAGCGGGGTGACATCTCGGTAATGGGAATGGAGGTGAGCAATTGGAACCTGCTAGAAATGGCAGCGAGGGCGCGATAAGGACATTTTACCGTGCGATGTGATGTGGTAGGGAGTGAGAATTGACATTTGGCGTACTGATCAGCGTTTTTCTGCTGGCTTTGCTGGGCGGGGTCCACTGCGCTGCCATGTGCGGCGGCGTGGCGCTGGCCGTGGAGCAACGCCGCGGGGCGGCGGCGACGATCAGTCTTGTGCCCAGCCGTGCCGCCTGGCTGGGCGAGTTGCTGATAATGCACCTGGGCCGGATCTCGACCTATATGCTGCTTGGGGCCGCGCTGGGCGCGGTCGGTGCTTCGGCGTGGAAGCTGGACTATCTGCCGGTGCAGCGCTGGCTGTTCGGCGCAGGCAGCGTCATGCTGCTGTGGTCGGGCTGGCGGTTGCTGCGCGGCAACACTTTTACCGTCGACTGGCTGGAGCGGCTGGCGGCGCGTGCCGGCGCAACGGTGGCGCGCCGGCTGGCTGGCGTGGCACGCGGCATGCCGTCGTTTGTGCGCGCACGCGGCGGCCTGGCGCGGCGATATGGCGTGGGCCTGGCGTGGGGACTGGTGCCGTGCGGCATGGTCTATGGGGCGCTCACGCTGGCGCTGCTGGCGGGAAATGCGGCGTCCGGCGCACTCGTGATGGGCGTGTTCGGGCTCGGCACACTGCCTAACCTGCTGGTGCTCTCCGGCCTGTCGGGCTATTTGCGTACGCTGTCGCGACGTCCCGGCGTGCGCCTGGGTGCCGGCCTGGCGGTGATGGCGTTCGGCGGCCTTGGCATTGCGCGAGCGGTGCTGTTGCCACATTCGCTGGCCGAGCATGGATTCTGCCTGGTGTTCTGAGGCGCCGGCGCCGCGCGGGCAACGGATGATGGTTGCAGGCGGGGGCGGGAATGCCATACAATCGCCAACATTGCGGTATCGCGCGGCGTCTTGTGAGCCGCGGTAAGCAGCGGGCGAGCAGCGCCAGGCGGCCTTCATACCAGAAGGCGAGTTCAGGGCAGGGGAAGCGGAAGGTTTTCGATGCCCGTCCCGTCCCCAAAGTCCATCCGGTTCAAAAGATCTGGTTCAAAAGTCCGGCTGGCACTGCGGTGTTGGCGATGCCGGCCTTGCTCCCGATACCCGTTTTTCTTGCGTCCGAGGCCTTCAGTTCGCTGACAGCGACGTCCGATATGTGCGGACGCGCTACGCAAGAGGTTCGCTGGCTGGCCCATAACGGCATGCGAACGATCTCCTGCCGGAACGCCCGGCAACTCGATGCAAAGATAGGGAAGTGCACGGCTTGGATGCAGCAGGTATCCGGCTAGCTGCGCAATGAGATGGCGGTGGCTTTCGCACCGCTGTATCCAAAATCTCCGGTGCCCCGGATCCGTCCGGGAGCAGGTGCAAAGACAGGCTGCACACCATCAACATGAATACCCAAGAGGCGAAGATCGTCCTCGAGACGGCGCTGATCTGCGCGCAGGAACCGCTGCGCGTCAATGATCTGCGGCGGCTGTTTGACGACGACGTCGGCGCAGACACCATCCGCGTGCTGCTTGATGAACTGCGCCAGGACTGGCGGCCGCGCGGCGTGGAACTGGTGGCGCTGGCCAGCGGCTGGCGCTTCCAGAGCCGGCCGGAAATGCGTGAATACCTGGATCGGCTGAATCCTGAAAAGCCGCCAAAATATTCGCGCGCGGTGATGGAAACACTGGCGATCATTGCCTACCGGCAGCCGGTGACCCGCGGCGATATCGAGGAAATCCGCGGCGTGACGGTCAGCACGGAAGTCATCAAGAAGCTTGAGGACCGCAGCTGGATCGAGGTGATCGGACACCGCGACGTGCCGGGCAGGCCGGCGCTGTATGCGACCACCAAGGCGTTCCTGGACGATCTTGGCCTGCGTACGCTGGATGAGCTGCCGCCGCTGGAAGATGCCCAGGCGCAGGCGCAGGCAACCCTGCTGGAACAGCAGGCCATCAATTTTGAAGACCTGGCTGCAAACAAGGCGGCCAGCGCCGACGAAGAGGCTTTTGCCGACCCCGCCGCGCACGCAGCGGATGTGGCTGAAGCATCCGTCGCAAACGAAGCCGAGACGACCGGCCCGGTCGACCAAGGCGCCAATGGCTTTGACGCGCAACCGCTGCAAGCTGCAGCCGACGATGCCGCCGAGGCCGCTTCCACCGAACCAGCCGCACCCAATCCGGACGGGGCGCGGGGCGATTTGCCGGACAACGGCACCCCGCCGCACCCGAGCGAGCACGACGAGCGCGTGCCGAACTGAACAACATGCAACATCCGATAGTGAATATCTTGTCTGATTCCGTTGAGCAAGACACCCGCAATGCGGGCGCACCCGCCGACACCGGCGCCGCAGAACCCGGATCGGGCAGCGAAGCCGCGCCCCGCCGCAAGGGGCTGCGCCGCGGGCTGAGGAACCTGGTCGCATCGCGCCGCCAGGCACAGGACCGCGGCGAGGGCGCCGAAGGCGCCGGCGGCCAGGCCGATGCCGGTGAAGCGGGCGCCGCACAGGCGGCGGGCGGTGCGCGCGCTGGCCAGCGTGGCCGCGGCAAGCGCAAGACGGGGCAGGGCGAGGGCGGCCAGGGTAGCCAGGGCGGCCAGGGCACCAGCAAGGCAGACAAGGTGGACCGCGCGGCCAGGGCCGAAGGCACCGACAAGCCCGAGCAGCCCGGCCGCAAGCGCAAGCCGGTCCAGCGCTCGGGCAAGGCGGCAGCGCCGGGCGAGGCGCAGGGCACCGGCGCGCGGCAGCAGGGCCGCCGCAAGGATGGCGGCAAGCCGCAGGCGCCCCGCAAGGGCCAGGGCGGCGGGGACAAGACCGCGGCGAGCAGCGAAGACCTGTTCCGCTTCGTGATCTCCGAGCAGTACGACAACGAAGACACCGTCATTCCGCGCACCAAGGCCAAGCCGGTGCGCGAGCTGTCGGCCGACGACGACGCGCCCAAGCTGCACAAGGTGCTGGCCGAGGGCGGGCTGGGCTCGCGCCGCGAGATGGAAGAACTGATCCTGCAGGGCCGCGTTTCGGTCAACGGCCTGCCGGCCCATATCGGCCAGCGCATCCTGCCGGCGGACCAGGTCCGCGTGAACGGCAAGCTGATCCACCGCAAGGTGTCGACCAAGCCGCCGCGCGTGCTGCTGTACCACAAGCCCGCCGGCGAGATCGTCAGCCAGTCCGATCCGGAAGGCCGTCCGACCGTGTTCGACAGCCTGCCGCGCATCAAGGCCGGCAAGTGGGTCGCAGTGGGCCGCCTGGACTTCAATACCGAAGGCCTGCTGATCTTCACCACCTCGGGTGACATTGCCAACCGTTTCATGCATCCGCGCTATGGCGTGGAGCGCGAGTACGCGGTGCGCACGCTGGGCGAGCTGGCCGAGGCCGACCGCCAGCGCCTGCTGCATGGCATCAAGCTCGATGACGGCGAGGCCAACTTCCTGCGTATTGCCGACGGCGGCGGCGAAGGCGTCAACCAGTGGTATCACGTGGCCCTGACCGAAGGCCGCAACCGTGAAGTGCGCCGCATGTTCGAGGCGGTCGGGCTGACCGTGTCGCGCCTGATCCGCACCCGCTACGGCCAGTTCCTGCTGCCGCGTGGCCTCAAGCGCGGCCGCTGGCAGGAAGTCGAGCCGAATGACGTCAAGGCGCTGATGGCCGGTGTCGGCCTGAAGGTGCCCGGCAAGGGCGAGCAGGCTCCCAAGGGCGCCACCAAGGTAGGCGGGCGCAAGCAGCGCACCGAAGCCGCGATTGCCGGCATGCCGATGCCCACGGGCATGGACGGCCTGCCGCGCTTCGACCAGGGCGGCGCCCGGGGCGGTAGCGGCGGCCGCAGCAGCCAGCCGGACCCGATGAAGACCTCGATGGGCTATATCACCCACGGGCCCACCTTGCTGACCTCGCACGCGGCCAACCTGGGCGGCGGGCGCGGCACTGGCGCACGCCAGGGGCGTGGTGGCGCCGGCATGGGCGGCATGGGTGGCATGCGCGGTCAGGGTGGCCAGGGTGGCCTGGGCGGCCAGGGTCAGGGCAAGCCGCGTCGCGGCGGCGGCGAAGCCAACGGCAATGTGATGCCGAAGGCGTCGAAACCGGGCGGCAACCGTTCCCCGCGCGGCGGTAGTGGCAGTGGCGGCGGCAACCGTGGTGGCAACCGCGGCGGCAACCGATAAGCGCTGATTGCGGCGCATGGCGGGCTGAACGCCTGCCGGCGCCGGATTCGGTGCGCGGAAATGTCTGGCTTTTGCCTTTTCGACATAATCCGCGTATAATTCAAGTCTATTCAAAAAGCCATCCTCGTCGAGGATGGGCGAATGATGGGCATTGCGCCCATTTTTTTTTGGTTCGCCCGTTTTTCGGTTCTCTCCGCTGGAGCGGGGGATGGCGGACAGGCAGGGCTGCAGCAGGGTCGTCCCGGACGGCACCGGCGGGTTTGCCTGCCACGGTGTTGATGGCCATTACTCGGGATAACAGTGCATCTGGCAGATTTGATCGAAACCACCCTAAGCGGCATGGGATATGAGCTGGTCGAGCTCGAGCGTGCCCCGGCCGGATTGCTGCGTGTCTATATCGATCAGCCTGAAACCGGCATTGCCATCGAGGATTGTGAAAAGGTGAGCCGCCAGCTCACCCACGTGTTCACGGTCGAGAACGTCGACTATGAACGCCTCGAGGTCTCGTCGCCCGGACTGGACCGGCCGCTGAAGAAGCTGGCGGACTATGTCCGCTTTGCCGGCGAGGAGGTGCGCGTGACGCTGCGCCTGCCCGTCAACGGACAGAAGAACTTCACAGGCATCCTGCGCGAGCCCACCGGCGCGGCGGGCGAGGAGATGATTGGCCTGGAGTTCGAAGGCAAAGATGGCCCGGCGCTGCTGGAATTTGCCGTATCCGATGTCGACAAGGCACGCCTGGTGCCGGTGATCGACTTCAAAGGAAATCAAAGAAAAGGGAACAAGCAATGAGCCGCGAAGTTCTGTTGCTCGTCGATGCGCTTGCGCGTGAGAAGAACGTCGACAAGGATGTGGTATTCGGTGCCCTGGAGGCGGCGCTCGCCTCGGCCACCAAGAAGCGTTTCGAGGAAGACGTGGATATCCGTGTCGCGATCGATCGCGAGTCGGGCGAGCATGAAACCTTCCGCCGCTGGCTGGTCGTTCCCGACGAGCTGGGCCTGCAAGAGCCGGACAAGCAGATCCTGCTGTTCGAAGCCCGCGATGAAAACCCCGGCATCGAGCTGGGTGACTTTATCGAGCAGCAGATCGAGTCGGTCGAGTTCGGCCGCATCGGTGCGCAGGCTGCCAAGCAGGTGATCCTGCAGCGCATCCGCGACGCCGAGCGCGAGCAGATCCTGAACGACTACCTGGATCGCGGCGAGAAGATCATGACCGGCACGGTCAAGCGCGCCGACAAGAAGGGCCTGATCGTCGAATCCGGCCGCGTGGAAGCGCTGCTGGCCCGCGACCAGATCATCCCCAAGGAAAACCTGCGCACCGGTGACCGCGTGCGTGCGTATATCCTGAATGTGGACCGCGCCGCGCGCGGCCCGCAGATTGAACTGTCGCGTACCGCGCCCGAGTTCCTGATCAAGCTCTTCGAGAACGAAGTGCCGGAAATGGAACAAGGCCTGCTGGAGATCAAGGCGGCTGCCCGTGATCCGGGCGTGCGCGCCAAGATCGCCGTGGTCGCGCATGACAAGCGCATCGACCCGATCGGCACCTGCGTCGGCGTGCGCGGTACCCGCGTCACCGCGGTGCGCAACGAGATCGGCGGCGAGGCCGTGGACATCGTGCTGTGGTCGGAAGACCCGGCGCAGTTCGTGATCGGCGCGCTGGCACCGGCACAGGTGCAGTCGATCGTGGTGGATGAAGAAAAGCACAGCATGGACGTGGTGGTCGACGAGGAAAACCTCGCCGTCTCGATCGGTCGCAGTGGTCAGAACGTGCGCCTGGCGACCGAGCTGACCGGCTGGCAGATAAACATCATGACGCAGGAAGAGTCGGCGCAGAAGCAGGCCGAAGAGAGCGATGTCGTGCGCAAGCTGTTCATGTCCAAGCTGGACGTGGATGAGGAAGTTGCCGACATCCTGATCGAGGAAGGCTTCTCCACGCTGGAAGAAGTGGCTTATGTCCCCATCAGTGAAATGATGGAGATCGAGGCCTTTGACGAAGACACCGTCAACGAGCTGCGCAATCGCGCGCGTGATGCGCTCCTGACGATGGAACTGGCCCGGGAAGAAAAGGTGGAAGAGGTGTCGCAGGACCTGCGCTCGCTCGACGGCCTCAACCCGGAACTGATCGGCAAGCTGGCCGAAGGCGATATCCATACGCGTGACGACCTGGCCGAACTGGCCGTGGACGAGCTGGTCGAGATGACCGGTGTCAGCGAGGAAGAAGCCAAGTCGCTGATCATGAAAGCACGGGAACATTGGTTCAACTGAGGGACACGGCCGGGCCAGCCTACACCTGGCCCGGGCGCGCTTTCCGCAACGATTTGTCCCGACGTAGAAACCAAGCATTGAAAGGGTTTGAATGGCAAGCACAACAGTTGCCCAACTGGCCGCAGAACTGAGTCGCAGCGCAGCTGCCCTGCTGGAACAATTGCAGGCGGCTGGGGTGGGCAAAGCGACGCCAGAAGACATCATCACGGAATCGGATAAGACCAGGCTGCTGGACTATCTGAAGCGTTCGCACGGCCAGGCCGACGACAGCTCCCGCAAGAAGATCACACTGACCAAGCGCGAAACCTCCGAGATCCGCCAGTCGGATGGCACTGGCAAGACCCGCACGGTCCAGGTGGAAGTGCGCAAGAAGCGCGTGCTGATCAAGCGCGACGAAGCTGCGCCCGATGCCCAGGCCGACGCGGTCGAAGCCCAGGCGCCTGTCGTCGATGCTGTCGAGGAAGCTCGCCGCGACGAGGAAGAACGCCAGCAGGCCGAACTGCTGGCGCGCCAGGAAGCTGAAGCCAAGGCCGCCCGCGAGGCAGCCGAGCGCGAGGAAGCCGAGCGCCGCGCCCGCCAGGAAGCGCTGGAGGCTGAACAGCGCCGCCAGGCCGAACTCGCCGCCCGCAAGGCGGAGGAAGAGGCTGCCGCGTCGCGCGCCGTGACCGAGGCCAACGAGGATTCCTCGCGCAAGAAGGCAGAGGACGAGAAGGCACGCGTCACCGCCGAACGCGCCGAGGCGCAGAAGGCTGCCGACGAGGCCAAGGCTGCCGCCGACAAGGCCCGCGCCGAGCAGGAAGTCGCTGCGCGCAAGCGCCGCGAGGCTGCCGAAGCCGAGGCCCGTGCGATCCAGCAGATGCTGAACGCGCCGCCCCGCGTGCTGAAGGCGCCGTCCGAGCGCAAGGCCGAAGAGAAGAAGGCCGAGCAGACCGGTACGCTGCACAAGCCGGTGAAGCCGGCCGGTGCGACCACGGAAGCGAAGAAGGACGACAAGAAGCCGGCCACCACGACCACGACCACGGCAACTGCCGACAAGAAGGGCAAGGTCGTGAAGGCGGGCTGGCAGGACGACAGCAGCCGCAAGAAGGGCAGCGGCCTGAAGACCCGCGGCGATACCTCGGGTGGCGTGGGCGGCTGGCGCGGTGGCCCGCGTGGCCGCGGCGGCAGGCAGCAACAGCATGACGACAGCCGCAGCAGCTTCCAGGCGCCGACCGAGCCGGTGGTGCGTGAAGTGCACGTGCCGGAAACCGTCTCGGTGGCCGACCTGGCGCACAAGATGGCCGTCAAGGCATCCGAGGTCATCAAGCAGATGATGAAGCTCGGCCAGATGGTGACCATCAACCAGGTGCTGGACCAGGAAACCGCCATGATCGTGGTGGAAGAAATGGGCCACAAGGCGTATGCCGCCAAGCTGGACGATCCGGAAGCGCTGCTGGTGGTGGGCGGTGAGGAACACACCGATGCCGAACTGCTGCCGCGTCCGCCGGTGGTGACCGTGATGGGTCACGTCGACCACGGCAAGACCTCGCTGCTGGACTACATCCGCCGCACCAAGGTGGCTGCGGGCGAAGCTGGCGGGATTACGCAGCACATCGGTGCCTACCATGTGGAAACCGACCGCGGCGTGATCACGTTCCTGGATACCCCGGGTCACGAGGCCTTCACGGCCATGCGTGCCCGCGGTGCCAAGGCGACCGACATCGTGATCCTGGTGGTGGCCGCCGACGACGGCGTGATGCCGCAGACCAAGGAAGCCATTGCGCATGCCAAGGCTGCCGGTGTGCCGATCGTGGTGGCGATCAACAAGATCGACAAGCCCGATGCCAACCCGGACCGCGTCAAGCAGGAACTGGTGGCGGAGCAGGTGGTGCCGGAAGAATACGGCGGCGATTCGCCGTTCGTGCCGGTTTCCGCCAAGATGGGTACCGGTGTGGAAGAGCTGCTCGAGCAAGTGCTCCTGCAAGCCGAAGTGCTGGAACTGACCGCTCCGGTGGATGCCCCGGCCAAGGGCCTGGTGGTGGAAGCCCAGCTGGACAAGGGCAAGGGCCCGATCGCAACCATCCTGGTCAGCAGCGGCACGCTCAAGCGTGGCGATGTGGTCCTGGCTGGCAGCGCCTACGGCCGCGTGCGTGCCATGCTGGACGAGAACGGCAAGCCGACCAAGGAAGCAGGCCCGTCGATCCCGGTGGAAATCCAGGGTCTGTCGGAAGTGCCTGCCGCCGGTGAAGAAGTGCTGGTGCTGCCGGACGAGCGCAAGGCACGTGAAATCGCGCTGTTCCGCCAGGGCAAGTTCCGCGACGTGAAGCTGGCCAAGCAACAGGCCGCCAAGCTGGAGAACATGCTCGAGCAGATGGCCGAAGGCGAAGTGCAGACGCTGCCGTTGATCGTCAAGGCCGACGTGCAGGGTTCGCAGGAAGCGCTGGTGCAGTCGCTGCAGAAGCTGTCGACCGCCG
Organism: Cupriavidus sp. FW306-01-F10A; assembly: GCF_058782785.1. Taxonomy (NCBI): domain Bacteria; kingdom Pseudomonadati; phylum Pseudomonadota; class Betaproteobacteria; order Burkholderiales; family Burkholderiaceae; genus Cupriavidus; species Cupriavidus sp. FW306-01-F10A. The sequence goes on along the minus strand of NZ_JBYSYA010000008.1, from coordinate 196,840 downwards.
AAGTGCGCGTGCAGATCGTGCATGGCGGCGTGGGTGGCATCTCCGAATCCGACGTCAACCTGGCGACGGCTTCGAAGGCGGTCATCATCGGCTTCAACGTGCGTGCCGACGCTGGTGCGCGCAAGCTGGCCGAGCACAACGGCATCGATATCCGCTACTACAACATCATTTACGATGCGGTAGACGAGATCAAGGCGGCGATGTCGGGCATGCTGGCGCCGGAGAAGCGCGAGACCACCATCGGCCAGGTCGAGGTGCGCCAGGTGTTCCGCGTGCCGAAGATCGGTGCGGTGGCCGGCTGTATGGTCACCGACGGCCTGGTCAAGCGCAACTCGCTGGTGCGCGTGCTGCGCAACAACGTGGTCATCCACGACGGCGAGCTGGATTCGCTCAAGCGCTTCAAGGACGACGTCAAGGAAGTCAAGCAAGGCTTCGAGTGCGGTCTGTCGATCAAGAACTTCAATGATGTTCAGGAAGGCGACCAGCTCGAGGTGTACGAAATCACAGAGGTGGCGCGTACGCTGTAAGGCGTCGCAAGCAACGGCAGGCTTCGGCCTGCCGTTGTCATCTCGACCAGACTGTATTGAATGGCCAAGAAAGGCAGCATCTCCTCCCGCAATCTCCGCATCTCCGACCAGATCCAGAAGGACCTGGCCGAGATGATCCAGCGCGAACTGCGCGACCCGCGCCTCGGCCTGGTCACGCTGCAGTCGGTCGCGCTGACGCCCGACTATGCGCACGCCAAGGTGTACTTCACCGTGCTGGGCGCCGAAGCCGCCGAGGCGGAAGCCATCCTGAACGAAAAGGCCGGCTACCTGCACTCGCTGCTGTACAAGCGCCTGCACATCCATACCGTGCCGACGCTGCGCTTCTTCCACGATACCTCGGTCGAACATGCGATCGAGATGTCCAAGCTGATCAACGAAGCGAACGCCACGCGTTCGAAAGACGACTGAAGCCGGCGCCCATGCCGCCCTGGCATGGGTTTCGCGGCCACTACGTTCACGTTGCCGCCATCCGCGCCGCATCGCCGTCCCGCCTCCCGCTTTCTCCAGATGACCGATTCCAACGCCAACCGCCCGCCGCGCCTGCCGCGCCGCGAGGTCCATGGTGTGTTGCTGCTCGACAAGCCGCTGGGCCTGTCGTCCAACGACGCGCTGGTGCGCGCCAAGCGCCTCTTGCGCGCGGCCAAGGCCGGCCATACCGGCACGCTGGATCCGCTTGCCACGGGGCTGCTGCCGCTGTGCTTCGGCGAAGCCACCAAGTTTTCGCAAGACCTGCTGGAAGCGGACAAGACCTATGACGCCGTGGTGCGGCTGGGCGCGCGCTCGAGCACGGGCGACGCCGAAGGCGAGTTGCTCGACGTGCGCGAGGTCACCTGCGACCGCGCCGCGGTGGAGCAGGCGCTGGCAAGCTTCCTCGGCGAGATCGAACAGGTGCCGCCGATGCATTCGGCGCTGAAGAAGGACGGCCGCCCGCTGTATGAATACGCGCGCGCCGGCCAGACCGTGGAGCGCGCGGCGCGCCGCGTCACCATCCGTTCGATTGCGCTGCTGGATTGTGCCTTGCCCGATGCCCTGTCGTTCACGATGCGGGTGACGTGCAGCAAGGGCACCTATATCCGCACGCTGGCCGAGGACATCGGCGAAGCGCTGGGCTGCGGCGCGCACCTGACCGGACTGCGCCGGATCGCCGTGGGCGACCTGACGTTGGACGGCGCGGTGACGCTGGAGCAGATCGAACAGCACGACGATGCACAGCGCCCGGCCATGCTCGCACCTGTGGACGCCTTGCTGCAGAAGTGTGCACCGGTGCATCTGGATGACGCCGCCGCAGCGCGCTTCCTGCAGGGCCAGCGCATCGCCCAGCGCGACCTGCCGGCCGCCACCGGGCTGGCCGAGGATGCGCTGGCGCGCGTCTATGCCGGCGAACCAGCCCGGCTGCTGGGCGTGGCACGCATGCGCGAAGGCGCGTTGCGGCCGGAGCGGCTGGTCAAGCTGTAAATTGCGCGAGGGGCGCAAGTGGCCGCCCCGTCAGCAATTACTCGAGCGTGATCTTGGCCGTCTTGATGACATCGGCCCACATCTTGCGATCCTGGGCGAGGAACCCGGCGAAATGCTCCGGTGTATCGCCCACGGGCTCGGAGCCGAATTCAGCCATCTTCTTCCTGACTTCCGGGTTCGCCAAGGCCTTGACCAGCGCCTGGTTGTAGCGGACCACGATTGCCTTCGGCAGGTCCCTCGGCCCGAAGATGCCTTGCCAGGTCGGCATGTTGAAGTCCTTCAGGCCGCTCTCGGCAAGCGTCGGCACCTCCGGCAACAGGGGCGAGCGCTTGCTGCCGGTGACTGCCAGCGCCTTGACCTTGCCGGTCTTGGCCAGCGTCGCCGCGGTGGTGATGTTGTCGACCGTCATGGCGATATGCCCGCCCATCAGGTCGGTGATCACCGGGGTGGCACCCTTGTACGGCGCATGGACCATGTCGATGCCAAGACGGTGCAGCATGGTTTCGGCAATCAGGTGATTCGACGTGCCGACGCCGGCGGTGCCGTAGGTGACCTGCGGCGTCTTTTTAACGTAGGCGACGAAGTCGGCCATGGTCTTGACCGGCAGGGCCGGATTGACGATCACAACATTCGGCTGGGTGGCCAGCATGGCGATGGGCGTGAAATCATCCGCCTTGTATGGCGTGCCCTTGGGGTTGAGCACGTGGGTCACCGCCATCGCGCCGGCGGCGCCCATGCCGATGGTGTAGCCGTCGGCCGGGGCCTTGGCCAGCTTGTCGGCGGCGATATTGCCACCCGCACCCGGCACGTTCTCCACCACCACCGGAACCCCCAGGCTTTCCGACAGCGGCGCCTGCACCAGGCGCGCCAGCAGATCAGCCGAGCCGCCGGGCGCAAAGCCCACCAGCAGGCGCACCGGCTTGGCCGGCTTCCACTCCTGCGCCTGCGCGCCCGGGATCACCGCCGCGCCCAGGCTCACCCACATCATGCCGCGTGCCAGCGGCCCCATCCACTTCGCCACCTGTTTCATTGTTACTTCCACTCCAGCAGTGTCATGGGCAATCTGTCAGCGGGCTTGCCCTTACCCGAAAATGGATTCGCTTCGTGCCTGGATTCAGGCCGCGGCACCAGCCAGTACCTGTCCCAGCAGCCTTGCCACCATGCGGTTGGAGAGCAGCACCGGCGCGCCGGCATGGCGCGCCACCTCGGCCCGCATGGCTTCGGTGTAGCCCATGCAGTGCATCACCACCAGGTCGCAGCCGCGCAGCGTCTCGCCCGCCTGCGCGAAGCGATCGGTGCTGGCGTCGGTATAAGGCGAGGCATGGGTGACGCGCAGTTCGCAGGGCGCCGGCTGCATCAGGTGGAAGCTGCTTACCTGGGCTTCCAGCGGCAACACGATGCCGAGCCGCTTGGAGCCCTGCGCCAGCGCCACGGTCAGGTGGTCCACTATCTGCTGCGGTTCGATGACCAGGGTCCGCATCGGCGGCAGGGCGGTGCCGGTGCACAGTGGCACCAGGGCGTCGAAGCGGCCGTCGTCCAGCGAGGTCATCAGCCGGGCCAGCATGGCCTCGGCCACCGGCTTGCCCATCACCGCCTGCGTGCCGTCACGCATCCGGCTGGCAAAGCGGTACTCGCCGGGCGCGGGCGCCAGCGCGGCAATGTCTTGCGGGCCCAGCGCGTCCAGGATGCCGAATTCTTCCACCGTGGCCGGCAGGCCCAGGTCGGCAATCATCTGCGGGACCACATCTGTCCTGGGCGCCTGCCCGATGGTGACGAAGGCCACGCGTGGCTGGCGTGCGGCAGGCGTGTTCATGCCTCGGTTCCCACGGTCTGCAGATGGGCCAGCGAGCCATAGCGGCGCTGCAGCTCGGCCCACTCGGCCGCGTCATAGAAGTCGCACTGGCCCTGGCCGAACTGCTTCGCCACCTCGATGCAGAAGCGCGTCGCCACGTCGATGTCGAAGGCGTTGGTGACGCCGGTTGCGCAGCCTGGCACAGTGGTCTGCGCGGTCAGCGCCACGCCCACCACCGGGGCAGGGGTCACGATGGCCGGCTGCATGATCGAGTTGACATGCCACAGGCCGTTCTCATACGGCGTGATGTCCTGGGTGGTCAATGGCAACACCATCGGCAGTTCGCCGCTGACCCATCCCATCAGGTCCAGCATCCGCTCCGGCAGGCGCAGCAGCCAGCCTTCCTTGGCCACCGGCGTCAGCGCCACGCCGCGGCGGTTGACGAAGCGGTTGCCGCGCGTGGTGTCGACCGACAGGATCGCCGCCATGCGCGGGTGCACCTCATGCGACATCATCGTGCGCATCGCAAAGGGCGATTTCATCATCGGCACCGGATGATGCGGCCGCGTGGCGGCATGCGGGCAGATATGGGTGTGGATGCGCACCGGCCCGGCCAGCACGTCGCCGGTGGCGGCCATGTCGGCCAGCTTCAGCGCGCTGGCGACGGCCACGATGGCGCCGTCGGCATCGGACACCAGTCCCGTCACGGCCGGGCGTGCGCCGACGCCGCCCAGCCGGCCCACCACGCCAAGTGCGGGCGCGTCCGGGTTCTGTCCGGGTACCGTGCAGGCGAGGAAATCGGTGTAGAGGCCGTTCTCTTCCACGCGCGTGACGGTGACATCGTCCAGGCCGCGCGAGCGCAGCAGTGAGGCGACGGCTGCGCCGTCGACATTCGCTGCCGACAGCAGCTCGATCGATTCAATAACCTGCTTGATAGACATCTTGCTTGACTTCCTGGGGCTGGGGTGGGGTTCTGTACGCTGGGCACTCAGGCCGGCAAATTCAGCGCGGCAGCGACAGCGCGCCGGGCTGCACGTCGGCAATGTCCGCGCCCCAGAACCAGCGCGCGGCATGGGCGCCGCCCATTTCGAGGCGATCGTCCGAGACCCGCACCCAGTTGCCCTCGGGCAGGCCCAGCACCGGCATGTCGGGCTGCAGCACGGTGAATTCGGCCAGGCGCTGGTCGCGCGTTTCGCCGCGGAAGCCGGGCACGACCAGGTTGAAGTAGTGCGGGTTGATCTGGAAGGGGACCAGCGCCAGCGCGTCCAGGCCGCCCGGGTCGGCCACCGGCATGTCGTTGGTGGTGCGGATGGTCGGGCAGGCCAGGTTGGCGCCGGCGCTCCAGCCGATATAGCGCGCGGCACCGGATCGCACCCGCGCCGAGATCGCCGCCAGCAGGCCACGCTCGCGCAGGCATTGCAGCAAGCGGAACGTGTTGCCGCCGCCAACGACGATCAGTTCAGCCGCTTCGATGGCGCGCACGGCTGCCGCCGGCTCGGCCAGCCGGTGCAGCGATTGCACCGCGATGCCGACCGGCGCGAAAGCGTCGCGGACCAGCGTCTCGTAGGTGTCCCAGTCGCGCGTGACGCCGGCGAACGGGATGAAGCAGGCAGTCTTGCGGCCGGTGGCCAGGTCCCGGATTGCCGCCTGGGCGTGTACCAGGTAGCCGGCGTCGCTGCTGGAGTTGCTGAGTAACAGGAGTTCCATAAGTCGTTGCGGCGAAGTCTAGATAAGTGGGGCGGCGTCGAGCCACAGTGGGTCGCCGATGCGCTGTCCCACGGGTGCCACGGCCTGCACCAGCGTCGCGCGCAGCGCCTGGGCCTGGGCCTGGCTGACCTGCATCGCGGTGAAAGACAGGCACAGTCCGCGCACGTCGCCTGAGAGCGGGTCTGCCAGCGTCGCGGCCACGGCGCCGATGCCGGGCATGCCTTCATTCACGGCGATGGCGCTGCGCTCGGCGCGGGCCGTCGCCACGCGTTCGCGCAGCTCGGCAACCGTGGCGGGACAGCCTGCGGGTGCATCCGGCAGCTTGCGGGTGCCGGTGGCGCCATAGCGCGAGTTGAAGTCAGGCTCGGGCAGGCGCGACAGCAGTACCCGGCCCATCGCCGTGGTGAATGCCGGCCGGCGTGCGCCGGGCGGCGACAGCACCTGCACCGGATTGCTGCCGTTCAGGCGTTGCAGCACGACGGTGTCGGTGCCGTCCAGCATCGACAGGTAGGCGGTGAAGCCGGTGGCATCGGACAACGTGGCCAGGATCTCGCGGCATTGCTCGTCGAACGGATGCGCCTGCGCAGCAGCCTGCGCTGCGCGGATCAGCAGCGCGCCAGGGCGGTAGCGCCGCGTGGACGGCTGCAGTTCCAGCAGGCGGTAGCGCACCATCTGGGCGAGCAGGCGCGAGGCCGAACTCTTGGCAAGGCCAAGTTCGTCCAGGACATCGTTAAAAGTGATCTCGTGCCGGTGATGTCCGAACATGTCCAGCACGCTTTCCACGCCTTCAAGAATGCTCACTCCGCCGCTCCACGCTCCACATCTCTCTTACCCGCTCAGGTTCCGTTTTTTGGAACCAAGGTTCCGTAAATCGGTTTGCAAATAATAGAGGCACAAGGACAGGAACACAAGGGGGGCATTCCTGGCGCGGCAATCCGGCGGCGAAGCAAAAAAAATGGCCCCGATCAGGGGCCAAGTCTTGAAAACCGGCGAGGTGGGGGTCAGTGCGCCGCCATCGCATCCGCCGACCCGCCGCCGCCCTTGGCCGGCCGCGTCAGCCAGACAAAGCCGATCAGCACGAAGAACAGCATCCCCGAGATCCAGAAGATATCGTTGGCGCCGAGCATGGCCGCCTGCTGGGTGATATTGCGCTCGATCACGCCGATCGCCTGGGCCTGGCTCATGCCCATCTGCATCAGGTGGTTGAGCTGGTCGTGGTAGGCCGGGTTGTACGGGTTCACCTGTTCCACCAGCTGCGCGTGGTGCAGCGCTGTCCGGTTTTCCCAGAGCGTGGTCGAGATCGACGCGCCGATGGCCCCGAACGTGATCCGGACGAAGTTGGACAGTCCTGACGCCGCCGGAATCCTTTCCGGCGGCTGGCCCGACAGGATGATCGAGGTCAACGGGATGAAGAACATTGCCATGGCCGCGCCCTGGATCAGGGTCGGGATCATCAGCGTGCGGGTGTCCACCTGCGTCGTGAAGCCGGCGCGCATCAGGCTGACGATGCCGAAGGTGATGAACGCGGCCGTGGCCACCCAGCGGGCATCCATTTTCGGCAGGTTCTTGCCAATCAGCGGCGACAGCAGGATCGCAAAGATCCCCACCGGCGCCATCACGATGCCCGCGTCCGTGGCCGTATAGCCGACAATCGTCTGCAGCCACAGCGGCAGGATCACCAGGTTGCCGAAGAACAGCCCATATGCCACGGAGATGGCCACCACGCCGGCGCTGAAGTTGCGGCCCTTGAACAGGCTGATATCGACGATCGGGTGCTTCTCATGGCTCTCCCAGATCAGGAAGAACAGGAAGCCGACAATCGCCACCAGCGTCAGCACCACGATCTCGGTCGAGTGGAACCAGTCCAGTTCCTTGCCCTTGTCGAGCATCAGCTGCATCGAGCCCACCCAGATCACCAGCAGCGCCAGGCCGATGCGGTCGATTGGCAGCACCTTGGTCGGGGTTTCGCGGTCCTTGTAGATGGCCCAGGTGACATAGGCCGTGACGATGCCCACCGGCACGTTGATGTAGAAGATCCACGGCCAGGTCATGTTGTCCGAGATCCAGCCGCCCAGCAGCGGGCCCATGATCGGCGCCACCAGCGTGGTCATGCCCCACAGTGCCAGCGCCATGGTGCTCTTCTGCGGCGGATAGCTCGACAGCAGCAGCGACTGCGACAGCGGGATCATCGGCCCGGCCACTGCGCCCTGCAGGACCCGCGCGGCCAGCAGCGTCTCGAGGTTGGGCGCGACGCCGCACAGCCACGATGCCAGCACGAACAGCAGGATCGAGGTGATGAACAGCCGCACCGCGCCGAAGCGCGTGGTCAGCCAGCCGGTCAGCGGCACCGAGATCGCATTGGCCACCGCAAACGAGGTGATGACCCATGTGCCCTGGTTGGGCGCCACGCCCAGGTCGCCTGAAATCGCCGGGATCGATACGTTGGCGATCGACGAGTCCAGCACGTTCATGAACGTGGCCAGCGACAGCGCGATGGTGCCGACCACCAGCTTGCCGCCGGTCAGCGGCTGCGGCTGCTGCGGCGCCAGCGGCCGGACGGGCCGCGCCGGCGCCTGGCTGCCGCCGGACTGCGCGGCGGAGGGGGAGATGGCCATGGTCAGGTGTTGGCGGGCTTGGCGTTGGCGGCGCTGGCCGAGGGCAGGCCGGTGCTGCGGCCGCCGTTGTTGGCGGCGATGATGCGCGCGATCAGCTGGTCGGCGTCCTGCGCAACCTTGTCGTAGACATCGGTCTGCATCGGCTTGGCCGGCGCGGCGGCGGCCATGGCGGCGCCTTCCTCGCGGCGCACGTCGACCTTGACGGTCATCGACAGGCCCACGCGCAGCGGGTGGTCCTTGAGCTGCTGCGGGTCAAGCGCGATGCGCACCGGCAGGCGCTGTACCACCTTGATCCAGTTGCCGGTGGCGTTCTGCGCCGGCAGCAGCGAGAAGGCCGAGCCGGTGCCGGCCGAGAAGCCGGCGACCTTGCCCTGGTATTCCACCTTGGAGCCGTACACGTCGGCTTCCAGCGTCACCGGCTGGCCGATGCGCATATGCGTGATCTGCACTTCCTTGAAATTGGCGTCGACCCAGACCTGATCCAGCGGCACCACGGCCATCAGGGGCGCGCCGGCGGCCACGCGCTGGCCGACCTGCACCGAGCGCTTGGCAACATAGCCGGTGACCGGCGCCGGCATGGCCGAGCGCGCGAACGACAGGTAGGCCGAGCGCAGGCTGGCGGCGGCGCGCTGCACGTTGGGGTGCTTCTCCACCGTGGTCTGGTCGGTCAGCACCTTGTTCGACGCCAGCTGCTCGCGCGCGGCCAGCAGCGCCGACTCCGCACCCTTGAGCGCGGACTGCGCGTGCGAGATCTCTTCATTCGAGACCGCGCCCGAGCCGGCGATGGCCTGGCGGCGGCGCAGGTCGTCGCGGGCCTTGGCCACGTCGGCTTCGCGCAGCGCCACGTTGGCGGCGAGCGAGCCGTTGTTGACATACAGCGTGCGCACTTCGCGCACGGCCTGTGCCAGCTGGGCCTCGGCCTGTTCCAGCGCCACCTGCGAATCGGCGCGGTCAAGCTGGATCAGCGGCTGGCCGGCGGTGACCAGTTGCGTGTCGTCGGCGGAGATCGACACCACGGTGCCGCCCACCAGCGGCGTGACCTGGACCACGTTGCCGGCGACATAGGCGTCGTCGGTGTTTTCAAAGTGGCGGGCGTACATGCCCCAGTAAACGCCATAGCCGATGCCAGCGACCACAATTGCCGCGGTCAGCGACAGCAGCATGCGCTTGCGCTTGCCGTTGTTGTTGGTGGTAGCTGGCGCTTGCTGGGCAGGGTGCTGGGGGGTGTTGGTGCCGGCCGCTTGCTGGTTGTTGCTCATGATGTCTTCTGAATAATCTTGTCTTCGATCACTGGGTGCGCGGATCAGCCGCGGGCGCCCGCCTGGGTGTTGTGCTGTTGCTGCGCCGGTCCGTGGCCCGCGCTCTCGTGGCCTTCCGCAGGCTCCTCGTAGCCGCCGCCGAGCGCCTTCATCAGGCCCATCTGCAGGTCCAGCCGGCGCGCCTGCAGGTCGGTCGCCAGGCGGCGCTGCTGCAACACATTGCTTTCGGCGTTCAGCACGGTCAGCTGCGTGCCCAGGCCGGCCTTGTAGCGGGTGGTGGCCAGCGCATAGGCGTGCTCGGCCAGGTCCAGCGCTTCGCGCTGGGTCTGGATCTGCTTGTCGACGCTGCGGATGCTGGTCATGGTGTCGGCGGTCTCGCGCAGCGCATCGACCAGGGCCTGGTTGTAGTTGGCCACGGCGATGTCGTAGCCGGCGTACTTGCCCTTCAGGTTGGCGCGCAGCTTGCCGCCTTCGAAGATCGGCAGGCGGATGGTCGGGCCGATGCCGAAGGTGCGGCTGACGCCCATCAGCAGGTTGGACGGATCCAGCGCGGCCAGGCCGGCAAAGGCGGTCAGGCTGACGTCAGGCAGGAACTCTTTCTTGGCGACATTGATGTCCTTGGACGCCGCCTCCACGCGCCAGCGTGCCGCCACCAGGTCCGGCCGGCGGCCCAGCAGGCCGATGGTCAGGTTGTCGGGCAGCGTCGGCGTGGCCTGCGCCAGCAGCACCGGGCGCTGGATCTGCAGGCCACGGTCCGGGCCCTTGCCCAGCAGCGCTGCAAGCTGGTTGCGCGCCAGGGCGATTTCCTCGTCCACGCGCTGCAGGTCGGTGCGCGAAGCAGCCACCGTGCCGCGCGCCTGCGTGGTCTCGACCTGGGTGTCGAGGCCGGCGGCCAGGCGCTGGCGCGACAGCTCGGTCAGGTCGCTGCGCTGGGCGATGGCGCGCTCGGCCACGTCGTGCTGGGCATACAGCGCCGCCAGGCGGGCGTAGTTGCGGGCGATCGAGGTGGCCAGGATCAGGCGCGAGGCCTGGCTTTCCGCTTCGGCGGCGCGGTCGTCGGAGAGCGCGGCTTCAAGCGCATCGCGGTTCTTGCCCCAGAAATCGAAGTCATAGGACAGGCCCACCTGCAGGCGCGACTGGTTTTGCCACGATCCCGCCAGCGGGGTGCCTTCGAACAGGTCTTTCTCGGAGAAGCGCTGGCGGATCAGGCTGCCTTCGAACTCCAGGTGCGGATAGAGCGCGCTGCGGGTGACATCGGCCATGGCGCGCGAGGCTTCCACGCGGGCGAACGCGGCCTGCAGGCTCGGGTTGTCCTTGATCGCCTCATCGACCAGGGCGCTCAGCTGGGGGTCCTTGAACTGCGCGACCCAGTCCTGCGAGGGCCACTGGCCATGCTCGTCGGGCAAGGTCTGCGACGTGGCCATCGTGGCCGGGTCGGCCACGGTCTGCGTGCTGTGCGAATTGCCAAGGGCCGCGCAGCCGGCCAGCACCGCCGCGGCCACGGCGGTCAGCGCCAGTGTGCCGGCGCGGCGCACGAGCGCGCTTGTACGGGCTGGCTGGGAGACTTGGGGAGAGAGAGCTGGTTTCATGATGACGCTCCGTTGCCGGAGCCATGCTGTTTCTTCTACGGGCTGTTGCGGGGTCCGGTTGACCGGACGTTCTGGCTTGCCGGAAGCCGGCAGGTACGCCCGCTACCCGCTGTTGTTTTCGATGATCCGTCGCAGCATGCTGCGCAGCAGTTGGATCTCATCCTCGGAAAAACCGCGGAAGTGGTGCGCAAGTACCTTGCAGAAGATGGCGGGCAGCCGTTCCACCAGTTCCTGGCCCTGTGGCGTGACCGACAGGTCGACCACCCGGCGGTCGGCGTCGCGGCGCCGGCGTTCGATCAGCCCGCGTTTTTCCATGCGGCTGAGCAGGCGCGTGACCGAGCCCATGTCGGTATTCAGTTCGCGGCCCAGGTCGGTGACGGTCGAGGCGCGGCCGGTGGCCAGCATCATCAGGCAGCTGGCTTGTGCCTGCGTGATGTCCAGGCTGCTGACTTCCTGCTCGACCCCGTGCGCCAGCATGTTCTTGGCGCGCTGCATCAGGTAGCCGACGCTGTCGCACATCTGGTACTGGGTGGGATCGAACTGGCCGGCCGTGGATTCGGCTGGTTGATCGGAGGAAGGGAGCCGTGACATCTTTGCCTTTGCAATCTTTGCTGAGGCAAATATATGTTCACGTTTAATGATAAGCAAGAACGGAAATTGGTTATTCCACTTTTCGCAATGATATTCATTCGGTAAGTGGCGGTTCGGATCAACGCGTCTTGCGCTGCAACATGCTAGAATATTGGGTTACCTCAGATTCTCCAAAGCGAGACGCAGCAATGACCCGCGCCATCCGAAATATCGCCATCATCGCCCACGTCGATCATGGCAAGACCACCCTGGTCGACCAGCTCCTGCGCCAGGCAGGCACCTTCCGCGACAACCAGCAAGTCGCCGAGCGGGTGATGGACTCGAACGACCTGGAAAAGGAACGCGGGATCACGATTCTCGCGAAGAACTGTGCTGTCGAATACAACGGCACCCATATCAATATCGTCGACACCCCGGGCCACGCCGACTTCGGCGGTGAAGTTGAGCGCGTGCTGTCGATGGTCGACGGCGTGCTGCTGCTGGTCGACGCAGTCGAGGGCCCGATGCCCCAGACCCGCTTCGTCACGCGCAAGGCGCTGGCGCTGGGCCTGAAGCCGATCGTGGTGGTCAACAAGATCGACCGCCCGGGCGCGCGCCCGGACTGGGTCATCAACCAGACCTTCGACCTGTTCGACAAGCTGGGCGCCACCGACGAGCAGCTGGACTTCCCGGTGATCTACGCCTCGGGCCTGAACGGCTTTGCCGGCCTGACCGAAGACGTGCGCGACGGCGACATGAAGCCGCTGTTCGAGACCGTGCTGGACAAGGTGCCGGTGCGTGACGACGATCGGGACGGCCCGCTGCAGCTGCAGATCATCTCGCTGGACTACTCCAGCTACGTCGGCAAGATCGGCGTGGGCCGCATTTCGCGTGGCCGCGCCCGTCCGCTGCAGGACGTGGTGGTCAAGTTCGGCCCGGAAGGCAACCCGATCAAGGGCCGCATCAACCAGGTGCTGAAGTTCCAGGGCCTGGAGCGCGAGATCGTGTCCGAGGCCGAAGCCGGCGACATCGTGCTGATCAACGGCATCGAAGAACTGGGGATCGGCTGCACCGTGTGCGCGCCGGACGCCCAGGACGCGCTGCCGATGCTGAAGGTGGACGAGCCGACGCTGACCATGAACTTCTGCGTCAACACCTCGCCACTGGCCGGCCGTGAAGGCAAGTTCGTGACCAGCCGCCAGCTGCGCGAGCGCCTGGACCGCGAACTGAAGTCCAACGTTGCGCTGCGCGTGGCCGATACCGGCGACGACACCATCTTTGAAGTGTCTGGCCGCGGCGAACTGCACCTGACCATCCTGCTGGAAAACATGCGCCGCGAAGGCTACGAGCTGGCCGTGTCGCGTCCGCGCGTGGTGTTCAAGGAAATCGACGGCGTCAAGTGCGAGCCGTACGAACTGCTGACCGTGGACGTCGAAGACAGCCACCAGGGCGGCGTGATGGAAGAGCTGGGCCGCCGCAAGGGCGAACTGCTCGACATGGCTTCAGACGGCAAGGGCCGTACCCGCCTGGAATACCGCATCCCGGCCCGTGGCCTGATCGGTTTCCAGGGCGAGTTCATGACCCTGACGCGCGGCACCGGCCTGATCAGCCATATCTTCGACGACTACGCACCGGTGCGCGAGGGCGGCCTGGGCGAGCGCCACAACGGCGTGCTGATCTCGCAGGACGATGGCGACGCCGTGGCCTACGCGCTGTGGAAGCTGCAGGACCGCGGCCGCATGTTCGTCAAGCCGGGCGATGCGCTGTACGAAGGCATGATCATCGGCATCCACAGCCGCGACAACGACCTGGTGGTCAACCCGATCAAGGGCAAGCAGCTGACCAACGTGCGTGCTTCGGGTACCGACGAAGCCGTGCGCCTGGTGCCGCCGATCCAGATGTCGCTCGAATACGCGGTGGAATTCATCGCCGACGATGAGCTGGTCGAACTCACGCCCAAGAGCATCCGCCTGCGCAAGCGCCACCTGAAGGAGCACGAGCGCAAGCGCGCTTCCCGCGAAGGCGCATAAGCGCTGGCTGTGCCAACAAGAAACCGCGCCTGTGAGCGCGGTTTTTTGTTGGCGGGGGGACAACGGGGCACCTGCTTACCATGCGTACTTCACCCCGGCACGCAGCGCGTACTGATAGAAACTCTGCGCCCCCCACGCGCCGGCCACATTGGCCCAGCCGCTCCAGCGCTTGCCGATATCGGCATTGACGCCGAGCTTGTGCTCGTCGTTCTGGTACCAGGTGCCGTAGGCGCCGATGCTCCAACCCTGCACGCTGCCCTTGGCGCGCGCCGGATTGCCGTCGGCGTGGGCATCACTGCCGGCGTTGTCGTAGCTGCCCATTGCGCCCACATGCAAGCGATCGGAGCCCGTGGCCACGCGCCAGCGCGCCAGTTCGACGCCGCCCTGCAGCAGGAATGCTTCAGTGCCGACCTTGAAATTGCCGTCGCGGCTGCGGCTGCCTTCCCAATTGCCGAGCGCGCGCAGCCAGCCCGAACGGATGCTGCCACGGGCGCTGTCAGGGACGCTGCGGGCAGCCATGCCTTCGGCGTATTGCGGCTCGCCGAGGCGGTCATGCAGGCTATGCACGAACATCTGCCCGACCAGCCGCTGGTTGGCGAGGTAGGCGGCGACTTCAGGGCGGTATGGGGCTGCGGCGGCGCAGGTGGCGCAGGCGGTTCGGGCGGCGAGGGCGTGGGGCCGGGACCCGGTGACGCCGGTTGCGGCGGCTTTGCCGAACGCAGGTACCAGGCCTGCGGATTGCTGCCGTCCGTGCCGCCGCGGAACAGGCGGTATTCGTAAGCGCCGGCCACGGCGCGGCCGTCCAGCGCGAACGCGGCGGGCGCGGTGGTGCCGGCGTTGACAGTATCGACCACCACTATGCCGTTGGCCGTGGTCAGCGCGCCCGCGCCGCCGGCATTGACAATGCGCAGGCCGGTGGTGCCGGGCGCCGTGCCGCCGGTGACGGTATAGGTGCTGAACGATGCCGGCTGCCGCAGGTCGATCTGGGTGATGCCGTCACCCGAGATGGCCTTCTGCGCGTAGGCAGGGCAGCAACTGGGCGGCAGCCACCGCGAGCGCGCCCATCGTTACGGCGGTGAATCTCGACCATGCGCACGCCATTGCCGCGATCTCCACATCGGGTGCTTTGCCTGCCCCTGTCGAGGATCGCTAGGATGCGCAGCAACGCGCTGCATCGGCACGGGCACCGGATGGAAGTAAATGCCGGTGCCGGCGGCCGGTCAATTTCGTATTTTCTGCGCAGAATTCAACAGTCTGGTTCCTTCGGAAACTTGTGGAGGCGATGGCTGTTGCGTGCCAGGCACGACCTCCAGCGCCGGTGCGCGCGGGCTGCGCCACTCGGGCGGCTTCCACAGGTAGCGCAGGTCGCGGTCGCGCCAGGTATCGGCGAACATGTCGCGCCATTCGTGGAAGGTCAGCGTCAGCGGGTTATGGGTGCGCACCTGGCGGGTGATGCCGTACACGGGGGCCTCATGCTCGGGGACGAAGGTGCCGAACAGGCGATCCCAGGTCGTCAGCACACCGGCGTAGTTGCGGTCGATGTACTGCGGGTTCTTCGCATGGTGGACGCGATGGACCGATGGCGTATTCAGTAGCGACTCGATCAGCGGCCAGCGTTGCCCCAGCCGCGTATGCACGAAGAACTGGAAGGCCAGGTTCACGCCGACCGCCAGGATCACCCAGTCTGGCGTGAAGCCGATCCATGCCAGCGGAATCCAGAACAGCCACATGCCTGAGAGCGGATACGTCAGGCTCTGCCGGAACGCCGTCGAGAAATTCATGCCTTCCGACGAATGGTGCGTCACGTGCGAAGCCCACAGCCAGCGCACGCGGTGGCTGGCGCGGTGGAACCAGTAATAGAGAAAGTCCTGCAGCAGCAATAGCAGCGCGAATGACCACAGGGTCTCGGGCATGGCGCGCAGGCCGTGCTGGTAGCACCAGGTATAGACCGTGCGGATCATCAGCCAGAGGAAGAACGCATCCGAGGCCTGGTGCATCAGCGCCAGCGCTGCGTTGGATACGGTGTCGCGCGGACTGTAGACGGTCGGGTCGCGGCGGGCCCAGTACCAGGCCTCGGCGCCGATGGTCAGCAGGAACACTGGCGCAAAGGCCAGCAGCACCAGTCCGGGATCGAGCGATTCAGTGTTCATGCCGCCAGTTTGCATATTCCGCGCGGAATTGCCACGAGGGGTTCCTCCAAACGGCGCCGCGCGGGGTTTCGCGGCGCATCCGCCACATGGTGGATTGCTGTACTGCCACGCAATTCTGTCACGCGTGTGAAGGTGGTGAATACCGGTAAAGGACGCAGCCAGCGTGCCGTAGTTGAACAGGGCGGCGGCGCGGCTCGCGCTCCCGATTTCCCCGATTCCTCTTCCCCCGGAGCCTTCATGTTCAAGAACACTACCATCGGAGCCAGATTGTGGTTCCTCACCATCGTCACAAACTTGTTGTTGTTGATTGTCGGCGCAGTGGGTTGGCTCGGCATGTCGCGCAGCAACGAGGCGACGCACCAGATCTATGGGCAGCAGCTGTCGGCCGCGGTCAACCTGGCCGAAGCGCGTTCGAACCAGCTGCTGGTGCGCGTACTGCTGGACCAGGCGACCTTCGCCACGGACCCCGCCGATGCCAAGGCGCGCGCCGCGACCGCGGAAGGCTTTGCGCGCGATTCAGAGAAGGCCTGGCAGGCATATCTCGCCTTGCCGCGCTCGGCTGACGAAGCCAGGGCGGTGGAGGATGTCACCGCCAAGCGCGATGCGCTCTTCAAGCAGGGTGTCGCGCCGATGATCACTGCGCTGCATGCCGGCGACCGCGATGGCGTGATGAAGGCCGTGCTCGAAACCATCCCGCAGCTCGACATCGCCTTCACCGCCGTCAATGCCGAACTGAACAAGCTGCAGGTGGCCAGCGCCAAGCAGGTCTACGAGGCATCGCAGCAACGCTATCGCAACCTGTTCGCGCTGTCGGCATGCGTGCTGGCAGTGGGCCTGGCATTCAGCACCGTGGTGGCATGGCGCCTGCGCCGTTCGATCGTGCAGCCGCTGGATACTGCGATCGGGCGTTTCGAGAAGATCGCGGGTGGCGACCTGAGCGTCGCCGCTTCCGGCGGCGAGGTGCTGGCCGATGAGTCGGCGCGCAACGAGACCGCGCGCATGCTCGGCATGCTGGGCCGGATGCAGGCCAGCCTGGTGGCCATGGTGGGCGACGTGCGTGGCGGCGCGGACTCGATTGCCTCGGCCAGCAAGCAGATCGCCAGCGGCAACGCCGACCTGTCGCAGCGTACCGAGCAGCAGGCGGCCTCGCTGGAAGAGACCGCCTCCAGCATGGAGGAACTGACCAGTACCGTGCGCCAGAATGCCGACAGCGCGCGCGAGGCCCGCGGGCTCGCAACGGATGCCGCGACCCTGGCCGAGCGCGGCAGCGAGGCCGTGCTGCGCGTGGTCAACGTCATGCAATCGATCGATGCCAGCTCGGGCAAGATCGTCGACATCATCGACGTGATCGAGAAGGTTGCGTTCCAGACCAATATCCTGGCGCTGAACGCGGCCGTGGAAGCCGCGCGTGCCGGCGAGCACGGCCGGGGGTTTGCCGTGGTGGCCGGCGATGTGCGCGACCTGGCGCAGCGCTGCGCCGGCGCATCGAAGGAGATCCGCGCGCTGATCGGCGCCTCGGTGGCCAATGTGCGTGAGGGCTCGGAGCTGGTCGATGACGCCGGCCGGGCGATGCAGGACATCGTCGACGCGGTGCAGCGTGTCAGCGCCATCATCGGCGATATCAGCGCGGCCTCGGACGAGCAGTCCAACGGCATCGAGCAGGTCAACGTGGCGGTGTCGCAGATGGACAGCATGACGCAGCAGAATGCGGCGCTGGTGGAGCAGGCGGCCGCCGCGGCGGCATCGCTCGAAGACCAGGCGCAGCGCCTGACCTCGCTGGTGGCGACGTTCCGGCTGGCCTGACGGTGCCGGGCGCATGCGCAGTGACTGCACATGCGCAGCAAGCTGCCCACAGGGGTGCGCTCGCCGATGCGACTGGCGTAAAATCGCGAGTTGCATTGGAGGAGTACGACATGACTGAATTCGTCACGACCGAGGTCCGCGGTGGCATCGGATACCTGACGCTGAACCGCCCGCAGGCGCTCAACGCCCTGTCGCTCGACATGATCCGCGCCATCACCCAGGCGCTGCAGACTTGGGCCGCCGCACCCGAGGTGGCGGCCGTGGTGGTCGCCGGTGCCGGCGGCAAGGCCTTCTGCGCCGGGGGCGATATCCGCTATTTCCACAAGGCTGCGCACGAAGGCAACCCGCTGCTCGACCAGTTCTTTGTCGAGGAATACGCGCTGAACTTCCTGATCCACCGCTATGCCAAGCCCTATATCGCACTGATGGACGGCGTGGTGATGGGCGGCGGCATGGGCATCTCGCAAGGGGCGCGGCTGCGCCTGGTCACCGATCGCACCAAGATGGCGATGCCGGAAACCAATATCGGCCTGTTCCCGGATGTGGGCGGCGGATGGTTCCTGGCGCGCACGCCGGGCCGCATCGGCGAGTACCTGGGGCTGACCGGCACCGTGATCCATGCCGCCGACGCGCTCTACGCCGGGCTGGCCGATGCCTATCTGCCGGGCAACCGGCTGGCCGAGCTGGTCGATTCGCTGCGCACGCAGCAGTTTGCCAGCGGCGACGCCGTGCTGGCGCACATCGAAGGCTTTACCGCTGCGCACCGCGATGACTGCGCGCCGGCGCACAGCACGCTGGCCGGGCTGTCGGCACAGATCGACAGCCTGTTCGCTGGCAACACCATGCCGGACATCCTCGCCGCCGTCAGCGACGCCCCGGGCGACTGGGCCGCGCAGACCGCCGCCATGCTGCGCAGCCGCTCGCCGCTGATGCTGTGCGTGACGCTGGAGCAGATCCGCCGTGCGCGCAGCATGTCGCTCGAAGACGAACTGCGCATGGAACTGGACATGATGCATTACGTGTTCCGCAACGGCGACGGTGTCGAGGGCATCCGCGCACTGGCTGTCGACAAGGACCACAAGCCGCGCTGGCAGCATGCGCGGCTTGATGATGTCAGCCGCGAGAAGGTGCTGTCGTTCTTCGACAGCCCGTGGCGCGCCGAGGAACATCCGCTGGCGTCGCTCGGCAAGACTGCCTGACATCCGCTGCGCAGGACGTGGCGGCGCCGACTCGGGGTAGAGTGACGGCTGGACCGGCGCACGCGGCCAGGCCAACCCTGGCCGCGTGCGCCGTCCGCGTCATTCCGTCCACACAGTCAAAGGAGCCGCAATGAGTAATCCTCGTGATGTCGTTGTACTGGTGGGAAGCCTGCGCAAGGAGTCATACAACCGCAAACTGGCCAAGGCGCTGATCGCGCTGGCGCCGCAGCAACTCAAGCTGGAGATTGTCGAGATCGGCGAGCTGCAGCTGTACAACCAGGACCTGGACGACAAACCTACCCAGGCCTGGACCACGTTCCGCGACCGCGTCCGCCGCGCCGACGCCGTGTTGTTCGTGACCCCGGAATACAACCGCTCCGTGCCCGCGCCGCTGAAGAACGCCATCGACGTGGGCTCGCGGCCCTATGGCAGCAGCGTCTGGGACGGCAAGCCTGGCGCCGTCATCAGCGCTTCGCCCGGCGCCATCGGTGGCTTCGGTGCCAACCAGCACCTGCGCCAGTCGATGGTGTTCCTCAATGTCCCGATGCTGCAGCAGCCTGAGGCGTATATCAGCGGGGTCGACAAGCTGCTTGATGAGCAGGGCGGGATCGCCAACGAATCGACCAAGGGCTTTCTCGGCAAATTTCTGACGACGTTTGCAGGCTGGATCGAGCGGACTGCGCCGCGCTGATACTGCCGGGGCGGGGCGCTGTGAACCTCGACGCGGTAGCCTGTAACCGCGGTTGGGGGGACGTGTCAGGTTACGAAGGCGTGCGCATCCGCCCCGGCTCCTGTCAGCGAACGGTCAGAGGTCGAGTCGAGAACCGTCGAGTGCCATCCTTGCCCAGAGGAGAAGCACCGGCATCCCGGCCAGCGAGCGCAGCCAAATGCTGCGGTTCATTGCCAGCAACGCCCAAATTGCAAGTGAGCAACCAAGCAGGAGTGCGAAGCACGACAGCAGGTAGTTCGCCTGTGATTGATATGCCAACATCGCCGCAGATGGTCCTTGGCCGCCGAACGGATAGTTCTCAGGGCCTGTCCAGGCTCCCCATATCACTACCAGCATCAGCATGGCGACGAGACCGAGGATGCTGGAACCGACAGCCTTAATAGCGAACTTCCAGTTCCATGTCTTTGGCATAGTACAAAAACTCCTTGGCAAAGGAATTCATTGAACTGGTGAGGTCGATGCAACCTGCAGAGCCAGGGTAGCTTCCGCCATGGATCGTGAAATTGCCTCGGCCAAACACGTTTGTCCCCGGGCGTGGCTGCAACCCAATGCGCCGGGTTCCCCAGGCTGTCGTACAGCCGGCCATCGCCCGGCCTTGATGTTGATGAGCCTGAGAATGCAGGCAGCTCTGTTGAAGATGCTTGTAACTTCCCAGCGTTGAAAATCATCCTGCCGCGCGGTGGTGTGGGGCCCCTGTCAGGGGCGGGCGCGCACGTTCCCATTTGCACGCAGAGGGCTTCGGGAATCAATCAGCGCAGTCCGAATGTGCATGTTATCTGTGCTGCACGTCTTCTATTTCTTGTGACATTGGATGGCCGTGCTGACCTAGCCCCAGTTAAGCCGTACACGCGGAATGATGCCAAGGGGGCGTTTCAGCATCGCGAGTGCACCTGCGTTGCTTCGATCGATCCCGATCTGCCCTCGATGGTAAACTCAAGCGCTTCCGCTCATCAGCGAACTTGCCGTTTCCCGGCAGGCTGATGAGGCAGTTTTTGAGTTTTTCTATAGTAGGAATATCGGTCCAGGCGGATCGTGGTGAAATGACTGATTATCAAGGGAAGATCGCTGCTGCAAGCCCGCGCCGGGTGTCCGTGGCCCCGATGATGGACTGGACCGACCGCCATTGCCGCATGTTCCACCGCCAGCTCAGCCGCCACACCTGGCTGTACACCGAGATGGTGACCACCGGCGCGCTGCTGCATGGCGACGTACCGCGCCATCTGGATTTCGATGCGGCCGAACACCCGGTCGCGCTGCAGTTGGGCGGCAGCGAGCCGGCAGATCTTGCGATGGCGGCCAAGCTGGGCCAGCAATGGGGCTATGCGGAAGTCAACCTGAACTGCGGCTGCCCGTCCGAGCGCGTGCAGCGCGGGGCCTTCGGCGCGTGCCTGATGGCCGAGCCGCAACTGGTGGCCGACTGCGTCAA
This sequence comes from Cupriavidus sp. FW306-01-F10A, assembly GCF_058782785.1. NCBI lineage: Bacteria > Pseudomonadati > Pseudomonadota > Betaproteobacteria > Burkholderiales > Burkholderiaceae > Cupriavidus > Cupriavidus sp. FW306-01-F10A. Next base: position 175,967 of record NZ_JBYSYA010000008.1, on the reverse strand, counting down.
GGCGATGCGCGATGCGGTGGATATCCCGGTCACCGTCAAGCATCGCATCGGCATCGACAAGATTGAGCACTACGATTTTGTTCGTGATTTCGTCGGCCGGGTGGCCGAGGCGGGTTGCGGCACGTTTATCGTCCACGCGCGCAATGCGATCCTGAAGGGCCTGAGCCCGAAAGAAAACCGTGAGATTCCGCCGCTGCGCTATGAGGTGGCGTACCAGCTGAAGCAGGAGTTTCCTGAGCTGGAGATCCTGATCAACGGTGGCATCGTCAGCTATGACGAGATGGCGGCCCACCTCGAGCACGTCGATGGCGTGATGATCGGTCGCGAGGCATACCATCAGCCCTACGTATTGGCCGAAATGGATGCGCGCTTCTATGGCGATGCGAGTGCGCCGGCGCCGTCGCGGCTCGATGTCGAGCTGGCGATGCAGCGCTATATCGGCGACCTGGTGGAGCGGGGTGGCTATATGGGCGCGGTCACGCGCCACATGCTTGGCCTGCATCGTGGCATCGCGGGCGGGCGTGGCTGGCGCCGCGTGCTGTCGGATGCCAAGCGCATGAATGCGACACGCACGCGAGCCGATGTGGATGCACTGTTCGAAGAGGCGCGCGCGCACTTGCAGCCGCAGGCACAAGAGCCTCTGGCCGCGTAAGCGAGCGTGGGCTGCGCGCGCTCTGCCGAGGGCGCGCTCTAACTCCGAATCGTGAAAATGTGCATGGCTGCACGGGGGTACCGCGCGCCGCACTTGCAATGCCTGATCGCCCGGAAACCGGCGCCAGGAAAGGGATTCCCCTAATTCGCTGAGGCAGGGCACTTTCATACACTGTGCCTGCCCTCGAATACAGGGCTTTCTTCAACTGATTATTAGCCCGCTTCGGCGGGCTTTTTTTTCGTCGGCGTTCTCTTGTTGCTACGCCAGGCTTGTTGCTCTTCGTTTACCCGAATGGTGCATTCCCGGGATGGCAGTTACAGTGCAACCGCCTTCAGGGCATTTGAGATCGCTAAATTTAAGAGTCCGCGCTGCGGACTCTTTTTTTTGCGCGCTCGCTTTGCATGCGCTGACGAGGGGATTAGACGGTTGCCCTCGTGAAGAGTTCCATCGGTCACGCCAGCAGGCTAGCGCGTATGACTGATGCCTACGTCCAGCGTGCCGTAGGTCGTGATGCTCGATTCCCTGCCGTCGACCCCGCCGCCAGCGCATCCGCCGAGCAAGGCCGCCAATGCCGTCAGCGCAAGAATCCGCGCAGGCCATCTACACTTGATTTGCATTCCCGTTTCCTGCCGTTCGTAGACGTGTCGATTTTGTCGATGACGTCGGTTGGGCTCTCAGATGCTCGTGAGGTTCCTTCGCCAGGTGCTGGCGCCACGACAATGAGAAGGCAGAGTGGCCAAAAAGAGGCAGGCGGCCCGATGGGGCGGGCCGCCTGACGGGAAGGTCGAGGGGGATCAATGTCCCTCAGGCACAAGTATCGCTTCGCGCATTTGCGGCATGAACCCTGCAGAGGTAGGGGCTGTGCACAGCATATTTCCGCGAGCGAATCAGCGGCAGGCGCGAAGGTGCCAGCCGGGCGGGCGCCCTGGTCGGCGGCCGTGATACGATCCCTCGCATTGCCCCAGGCGAGACAAGGCATGGCATGCGGACCGATGCCGGCAGGGGGAGCAGCGTGGAAAAAGAAAACGTGGAAAACGAAGCGCCGTTCGGCGTTGTCTATGAAGACTTCAGGGTGATCTGGGTTGCCGAGCAACTGCAGGACGGCAAATGGACGGCACGCTACTGCTGGCATCCCGGCACTTCGGAAGCCGCTGGCAAGGCGTTGCAGGAAGCCGTGCTGAATGGCAAGTCGCGCCGCCTGTTGGGGCAGTTCGATACCGAAGCGGAGGCCGTCGAAGCCATCAAGCAGGCAGTGCTGCTTGAGGCAAAGTGGAGTCCGTCCAGAACCTGAGTTTTTCTCTCAAAAAAATTGTGCGGGATACTAGCCATCCAGGGAAACTGTTTGTATAATCTTGGTTTTCGTCGATCAGCAACGAAACGCGCTGATGACCTCTACGGTGGCTGTAGCTCAGTTGGTAGAGTCCAGGATTGTGATTCCTGTCGTCGTGGGTTCGAGTCCCATCAGCCACCCCAAAGTATCCTTGCAAAACAGCGCCTTATACAGGCGCTGTTTTGCTTTCCGGTCACCGCGCTCGGCCGCATAGGCGCCGGCGGCTGCCGGCTGGCCACAGCGTCACCCCTTAATGTCGCGCGGGTCGTTTCCGAAGGAGTTTCTCTCCCGGATCTGGCCATCTAGGCCGTGAATCAGCAGTTCGACCTTCTTTTCTTGGGCGCGCTTGGTGCCGGCGGCGATGGCCTCCGCTTGTGTGTCGAATGTCTCCCGTCCGTGGCCGCCTTCCGCCTCAACGGCCCAGCGGTCACCAGCAGGTACAACATGGATGTTCTGGCCTGGCATGGCTGTCTCCTTGAAGTTGATGGAGCCAGTCTCCGCGCGACCCGCAGGCGCCGGTATCAGGCGCTGTCCGACAAGTGATAGCGGACGAGTCGCGGATTTCCTGCGGGGCACGCACGCCTGTCGCAGTCAGATAAGCTACAGCCCACGAGACCGCGACTTTGCCGGCTCATTGCAACGAGAGATTTCGCATGCACTTGGCGTAAATCACATGGTGGCTACGGCCGCTTCACCTTGACGATTTGGCGAGCACTACTGTCCAAGTGCCAGTGACTGATGGATCGCAGTGGGCCGTAGAAACCGATGATCCAAGTCGCGCACGTGCAATCTATCCGTCTCGTTCATTTGGCAATGGACCGCGATGCCGCTCTAATGATCCATGGCGCAGGGGGGCGAGACGAGATTGATTTCAGTGACTGCGAGACTCCGTTTCCGCGGGCAGGTCTTGCCACTCAGCTCAGCGTCGGTGCAAGCGGTAGCCGGCCGGCAACGGCACGCCTCCCGCATGCGGCGTCGCCAAAGCACTTTCGCCTGCGAATCAGTCCGTCACGGCCATGGATGATCAAATCGGCCTTCTCCTGCCGAGCCATTGCTGTACCTGCATCAATGGCCGCCTCCCGGGAGGGGAAGAATTGACGGTCGGTGGACCCATCCTCAATTTCAACTATCCATTGAAGACCTTCGACTCGTACGACATGTATGTTTCTTCCTGGCATGACCATCTCCTGAAGTCGCTGGATCCAGTTTCTGCATGCCACTCGCCCTCCGGTATCAGGCGCCGTCTGACAAGAGGAGCCCGCACTGAGGCGGGCTTCGAGTCACGCCCTGAGATTGGCGCCAGGGGGCGCCGAGCGTGAAAGCGGTTGGCCGTCAGGCATCCTGAGTCCGGTCGGATGAACGAGCAAGCCTGATCGGCCGCGCCCAACTACATCTTTGGCATGCTGCATATAGTGCCGCTACCGGCAGCCAGCTTCCCGGGGGTGTAGTTGCCTGGCTGCGCTATTGCCGTTCAGCCGGCTCAGCCCGATAGGCCGACCAGTAGTAGTGGCTGTGTCGGTTGTGGCGGGCCAGCTTCTTCTCGATGAAAAGTCGCACGGTGCCAAGGTGCCCGGCCTCGACCAGGACCGCATGATGGCTTGGCCCGTCGTGCGTGGCGCGAGGCAACGTCTGCAGGCCAGCGGCAATGTAGTGCCCCTGAACTCGACTGAGAATGCCGTTTGCGCCGGGAGCCGGGAACGGCTCGGCGGTTGCGGTCGGAAGATGGCAGCCTGCCGCGCGTTTTTTGCTGTTGCCCATGCTCAGCTCCGACCGGGGACGATGCGCACGCCGTCCCGAGAAACCTCGATCTGAGGCTGGTGGCCGTAAGCCCGCAACAGCCGGACATTTTCCCGGGCGGAACTCGGAATGTCTTTCTTGCGCACCAGGGCGCTGCTGGTGATGCGGAAGGTGCCGCAGCTTGGGCAACGGTAGAGGTAGCCATGAGATGGGGCGCGAGTGCGCTCGGCGGCAGTGCCGCAGATGGGGCAGTTTGCAGGTTCGGGCGACATGGCGGGGCATATATGAGTACTGTATGGATATACAGTATAGCTACTCGTAGGGTCGCTGCGAAAGCAACCAGAGGTAATTTCTGTCGGGTGGGGTATGCGACACAAATTAGCCGTGTGCCCGTGGGAATACTCGATATATAATCCCCGACCTAGAGCCGTATGCGGGCTTCCAGTATTCCCACGAACTACCCGGAACCCCGCGTCGTTATTAGCTTGGTGGCTAAGATTGAGATTCCTGTTGTCGTGGGTTCGAGTCCCATCAGCCACCCCAAAGCATTTCCCAGAACGGCGCCTCGCGAGGGCGCCGTTCTGCATTTCCCGGGGGTGGTATGTCTGTTCGAGCGGCAGCGGTTGGCGTAGCGATGGCAGCCATGGTGGCAGGGTGTGCCACCGGCACTTCTGAAAAGGACATTCGCGCGCGTGCGCCGATGCGCTTGTTCACGCCCGCCAAGATGGGTGAGGTTGCGAAATGCCTGCGCAACAATCTGGGCGATGACGCCGCGGTCGTCAACTATCCGGCGAAGAGCCAGACCGAGATCCGCATCGGCCAGACCACGTCTGGCGGTGAATACCAATACGCCTATCTGATTTCGCTGACGGCGAAGCAGGATGGTACGGCGCTGGAGCTGCGCAAGAGCGATACTTGGTTCCCGCAGCTGACGCCGACGGAGCTGGAAGCCGAAGCCAAGGCGTGTGCGCCGCGTAGCTGAGGGCGGCGCCCGCAGCTGCTCGGAGACAGTCGGCAGATTTCAGGCGGCCAGCTTTTCGGCGGTTTCGAGTTCAAGCATGCGGCAGATCGCCGCCATGCTGCCGACCATGGTGCGGCGCTGCGTACCCTGGTAGACGCGTACGCCCTTGCTCTGGCGGAACGGCACAGGCTTGACCGGGCGACGGGCGGCGACTTGGTGGATTTGCGGCATGGTGGCACCTCTTTTAGGCAAAGCGGGGTCAACACCCGGCAAGCCGGGCGGCGTCTGCAAAGCAATGGAAGCGGGTGGGCCCGCGCAGGCGGTTGGCCTGCGGTGCCCGGTTAGAAGCCGGAGGATCGGATCAGCCCGACGGCGATGCCTTCCAGCGAGAACTCCTCGCCAGGCTCCACGATGATGTTGGTGAAGTCCGGGTTTTCTGCGATCAGTTCGATATGGCCACCGCGACGCTGCAGGCGCTTGACGGTCACGTCATCACCCAGGCGCGCCACCACGATCTTGCCGTTGGCGGCTTCGCTGGCGCGGCGCACGGCCAGCAGGTCGCCGTCGAGGATGCCGGCATCGCGCATGCTCAGGCCGCGCACTCGCAGCAGGTAATCGGGGCGTTCGTCGAAGACCGAGGCGTCGACCTGGTACTGGCGGTCGATATGCTCGGCGGCGAGTATCGGGCTGCCGGCGGCAACGCGGCCCACCAGCGGCAGCGTCAGCTGCATCACGCCGGCCATCGGCAACGAAAACTGGTCGGGCATTTCCGAATCGCTGCGTGCCACCTTCAGGCGGATGCCGCGTGAAGCGCCCGGGGTCAGTTCGATCACGCCCTTGCGTGCCAGCGCCCTCAGGTGTTCTTCCGCGGCATTGGGCGAGGAGAAGCCAAACTCTGCGGCGATTTCGGCGCGCGTGGGCGGAAAGCCGGTGCGGCGGATCGTGTTGCGGATCAGATCGAAAATCTGCTGCTGCCGGGGTGTCAGGGTCGCCATGGGATCGCCGTTCCGTGCGGGGCCGCGGGGTTTCGGGTAAGAGGATCGGTCGATCCTTTATCCTGCATCCGTCTGGCCGGGCACTGTATGTTTAAACAGTATGCTGTGATTTTATACAGTATCGGCCTGAGCGCAAGCAGAATTTTTGGGGCGTGTCTCATGGACGGAATGCGGATCACCGGCGAGAGCCGCGGCGAGGCGGGGCGCGCCCGTTACAATCGGCATTCCTGCCTTTCCACTTTCTTTGCACGCTCCATGACCCAATTGCCTCGCATCGTCGTACTGGCCACCGGCGGCACCATTGCTGGCGCGGCCGGAAACTCTGCCAGCAGCGCACGCTACCAGGCGGCGACCGTGCCGGTGTCGTCGTTGCTGGCAGCGGTGCCCGCGCTGCAGTCGGCGGCTCGCATCGAGGCCGAGCAGGTGGCCCAGGTCGACAGCAAGGACATGACCTTCACGCTCTGGCAAACGCTGGCGGCGCGGGTTGAGCACTGGTCCGCGCAGCCCGACGTGGCTGGCATCGTGATCACCCACGGCACCGATACGCTGGAAGAAACTGCGATGGCGCTGCACCTGACGCAATCGTGTCCGGTGCCCGTGGTGATGACGGCGGCAATGCGGCCGTCGACGTCGCTGTCGGCCGATGGGCCGCTGAACCTGCTGGATGCGGTGCGCGTGGCCGCTCATCCCGATGCGCGCGGCAAGGGTGTGCTGGTGGTGCTGAACCAGCAGATCCACGCTGCGCGGGATGTGGCCAAGGCCCACACGTCGGCGGTGGACGCCTTTGTTTCGGCCAGCGGGCCGCTGGGTTTCGTGCAGGACGACTACGTGCGCTTCGCCCGCGCGCCACGCGTGGCCTGGGTGATCGGGCCGATGCCGGCGGCGTGGCCGATGGTGGAGATCGTGGCGAGCTACGCGCAGCCGGGCAGGGTGGCAGTGGATGCGCTGGTCCGCGCGGGTGTTGCCGGGCTGGTGGTGGCTGCCGCCGGCAATGGCTCTGTGCATGAGGTGCTGGCCGAGGCGCTGGCCGATGCCGCTGCCGCGGGCGTGGCCGTGGTGCGCAGTTCCCGCACCGGGGCCGGCCATGTGGCGATTCCGCCCCAGCTCAGCCCGACGGATGGAGCTTTTGTTTCCGCAACGGACCTCAATCCCTATAAGACGCGCGTGCTGCTGGCCCTGGCGCTGGCAGCCGACTCAGGCCTGGCGCGGGATCCGGCAAGGCTGCAGGCCGTGTTTGCCAACGCCTGATTTGTCTGTAATCAGCGGCTTGCGCACTTGCCGCCATGCGGGCTATAATCTAAGGCTATTCAACCTTGCCACACCGGACTCGTGACGCCCGGGTGGCTAATCCAAAAGGAGCGTCAATGCGTCATTACGAAATCGTCTTCATCGTCCACCCGGACCAGAGCGAACAAGTGCCGGCCATGATCGAGCGCTACAAGCAGCTCGTGACCTCGCAGAACGGCAACGTTCACCGCGTGGAAGACTGGGGCCGTCGCCAGATGGCTTACATGATCCAGAAGCTGGCCAAGGCTCACTACGTTTGCCTGAACATCGAATGCGGCAAGGAAACGCTGGCTGAACTGGAACACGCGTTCAAGTTCAACGACGCCGTCCTGCGCCACCTGATCGTGCAGACCAAGAAGGCCGAGACTGCACCTTCGCCGATGATGAAGGAAGTGCAGCGCGAAGAAGCCCGCAAGGCCGCGCAAACGACCACCGAAGGCCAGGCCGCCTGAGTGCGGACTGCGGTGCGCGCCATGGCTGACAGCGTCGGCCACGGCAGCATGGATTGCAACCAGCAAGAGGTCCCGCGTTGAACCAGCTTCGGCTTGCCGCCACCCTGGCGGAACGCGATGCCCTGCGCTATACCCCGGCCGGGGTCCCCGTCGTGAACTGCATCCTGCAGTACAGCGGCGAGGCCGTCGAGGCGCAAACGCCGCGGCAGGTCGAGTTTGCAATCGCAGCGATGGGGGTCGGACAGGTTGGCCAGCGTCTGGAGCGGTTACCGCTCGGCACGCTGCTCGACTGCGAAGGATTCCTGGCCCGCAAGCACCGCAACAGCAAGGCTCTCGTCTTTCACATCACTGGATGTAAAGCATTCGAAAAGGATTGAATCATGGCATTCGTCAAACGTGACAACAAGAACAAGAAGCGCTTCCAGCAACAGAACCCGCTGTTCAAGCGCAAGCGCTTCTGCCGCTTCACCGTGGCTGGCGTGGAACAGATCGACTACAAGGATCTGGACACCCTGAAGGACTTCATCGGCGACAACGGCAAGATCACGCCGGCCCGCCTGACCGGTACCAAGGCTCACTATCAGCGTCAGCTGGATACGGCCATCAAGCGTGCGCGTTTCCTCGCGCTGATGCCGTACACCGACCTGCACAAGAACTGATCAGGCCCTAGGTCCGTTAAGGAGAGAATACGATGCAAATTATTCTGCTGGAAAAAGTCATCAACCTGGGCAACCTGGGTGACATCGTCAAGGTGAAGGACGGTTACGCCCGTAACTTCCTGATCCCGGGCAAGAAGGCCCGCCGTGCTACGCAAACCGCGATCGCCGAATTCGAAGTCAAGCGCGCCGAGCTGGAGAAGGCCGCTGCCGAGAAGCTGGCCGCCGCGCAAGCCGAAGGCGAGAAGCTGAACGGCCTGAGCGTCCAGATCAGCCAGAAGTCGGGTGTGGACGGCCGCCTGTTCGGTTCCGTGACCAATGCCGACATCGCTGAAGCCCTGGCTGGCCAAGGCTTCAAGCTGGAAAAGGCCCAGGTTCGCATGCCGAATGGTCCGCTGAAGATGGTGGGCGACCACCCGGTCAGCGTTGCGCTGCACACGGACGTCGTGGTCGACGTGACCGTGTCGGTCGTGGGTGAGAGCGTCTAAGGACGTGCCGCCTTGCCGGCGCGCTGCGCCGGCTGAAGCACCGCAAGCAAAAAAGGCAGGAGCCCCGGCTCCTGCCTTTTTTTGTTGCCCGCTTGTCTTTGCCTGCCCGGTCGCCAAATGTCCGGCGAAGTGCGTCCTCCCGCCGTTATAATCCCTCCCCATGAACGCGCCTGTCGCCGACCCCCAACTCGAGAACCTCAAGGTCCCGCCGCATTCCATCGAAGCCGAGCAATCGGTGCTGGGTGGCCTGCTGCTGGACAACGCCGCCTGGGACCGCATTGCGGACTTCATTTCCGAGGCGGATTTCTATCGTTTTGACCACCGGATGATCTTCCAGAGCATCGCCCGGTTGATCTCGGCCACCAAGCCGGCCGACGTGATCACGGTCTATGAAATGCTGCAGGTCGCCGGCAAGGCCGAGGAAGTGGGCGGGCTGGCCTACCTGAATTCGCTGGCGCAGAACACGCCCAGCGCGGCGAATATCCGCCGCTACGCGGAGATCGTGCGTGAGCGCTCGGTGCTGCGCAAGCTGGTGACGGCGGCCGACGATATCGCCTCGGCCGCGTTCGCGCCCAAGGGCCGCGAGGTGCGCGAGCTGCTGGATGAGGCTGAGTCCAAGGTCTTTGCGATTGCCGAAGAAGGCTCGCGCGGCCAGAAGGGTTTCCAGGAAATCCAGCCGCTGCTGACCCAGGTGGTCGAGCGCATCGACGAGCTGTACCACCGCGATTCCACCACCGACGTCACCGGCGTGCCGACCGGCTTCATCGACCTGGACAAGATGACCAGCGGCATGCAGCCGGGCGACCTGATCATCGTGGCCGGCCGCCCGTCGATGGGCAAGACCGCGTTCTCGCTGAACATCGGCGAGCATGTGGCAGTGGAGCAGGGCCTGCCGGTGGCCGTGTTCTCGATGGAAATGGCGGGCACCCAGCTGGCCATGCGTATGCTCGGCTCGGTAGGCCGCCTTGACCAGCACCGGCTGCGCACTGGCCGCCTGCTGGATGAAGACTGGCCGCGGCTGACGCATGCGATCCAGCGCATGAACGACACCCAGCTGTTCATCGACGAAACTCCGGCGCTGAACCCGATGGAGCTGCGTGCCCGTTCGCGGCGCCTGGCGCGCCAGTGCGGGCAGCTTGGCCTGATCATCATCGATTACCTCCAGCTGATGTCAGGTTCGGGCGGCGGCGAGAACCGCGCCACGGAAATTTCCGAAATCTCCCGTTCGCTCAAGGGTCTGGCCAAGGAACTCAACTGTCCGGTGATTGCACTGTCGCAGCTGAACCGAAGCCTGGAACAGCGTCCCAACAAGCGTCCGGTGATGTCCGACCTGCGCGAATCCGGCGCTATCGAACAGGATGCCGACGTGATCCTGTTCATCTACCGCGACGAAGTCTATAACGCGGACTCCCAGGACAAGGGCACGGCCGAGATCATTATCGGCAAGCAGCGTAACGGCCCGATCGGCACGGTGCGCCTGACCTTCCTGGGCCAGTTCACCAAGTTCGACAACTTCAGCGGCGGCCCGGCTTTCTTCGACAACGATACCTGACGAAGTCAAGCCAGCCTGCAATCGTCCGTGCGGCGCCGCTTGTTTGCGCCAAATTCGCGGGCAATGTCCCAGTAACCCTGTAAAATATTGCGCTTTGATGACAGTCGCCACCCGCGACTGTCATGCAACGCGTCCGCCCAATCCTGCAACACAATCAGCAGCGTCACTACGCTGCCACAAGGAACATTCCATGTTCGGCCGATTCATGCCCACGGAGGGCAAGTTCTTCGAATATTTCAACCAGCATGCCGACTGCGCGGTGACCGCCGCCCATGAGCTCCAGGCACTGGTCAACGACTTGCCCAACGCCGAGGCCCATGCCCGCCGCGTCCAGGCCACCGAAAAGAAGGCCGACCGGATCACGCACGACACCATCGACCTGCTGCACAAGACCTTCATCACGCCGCTGGACCGCGACGAGATCCACAAGCTCATCACGACCATGGACGACATCCTGGACCTGATGGAAGACGTGGCCGAGACCATCTCGCTGTACGACGTGACCAACCTGACCGACGAGGCGCTGCGCCTGGCGGCCATCTGCGTGCAGTGCTGCGACCAGGTCAAGATCGCGGTGGGCCTGCTCGAGGACATGGGCAATGCCAGCACCATCCTGAAGACCGCCCAGCAGATCGACCAGCTTGAATCTGAAGCCGACCGCGTAATGCGTTCGGCGATGTCCAAGCTGTTCCGCGACGAGACCGACGTCAAGCGCCTGATCAAGCTGAAGGCCATCTACGAACAGCTCGAGACGATCACCGACAAGTGCGAGGACGTCGCCAACATCATCGAAGGCATCGTCCTGGAAAACGCCTGAGGCGGCAATCGGCATGCAGACCATACAAATGAGCCTGTGGGTGATCGCCTTGCTGGTGGCGCTCGCGCTGCTGTTCGACTTCATGAACGGCTTCCACGACGCGGCCAACTCGATTGCCACGGTGGTGTCCACCGGCGTGCTCAAGCCGCACCATGCGGTGGCAATGGCGGCGATGTGCAACGTCGTCGCAATCTTTGTCTTTCACCTGAAGGTGGCGGCCACGGTGGGGACCGGCACCATCGACGTCAATATCGTCGACCACTACGTGATATTCGGGGCCCTGGTCGGGGCGATCGCCTGGAACGTCATCACCTGGTACTACGGCATCCCGTCGTCGTCGTCGCATGCGCTGATCGGCGGGCTGGTGGGCGCGGCGGTGGCCAAGGCCGGCACGGGCGCGCTGGTGGGCAGCGGCCTGCTGAAGACGGTGGCGTTCATCCTGGTCTCGCCGTTGCTGGGCTTCCTGCTCGGTTCGCTGATGATGGTGATGGTGGGCTGGACCTTCTTCCGCACGCCGCCGTCGCGGGTGGACCGCTGGTTCCGCCGGCTGCAGCTGGTTTCAGCCTCGCTGTACAGCCTGGGCCACGGCGGCAATGACGCGCAGAAGACCATCGGCATCATCTGGATGCTGCTGATCGCCAGCGGCCATGTGGTCGCCGGCGGCCAGCCGCCGACCTGGGTGATCGTCAGCTGCTACGTGGCCATCGGCATGGGCACGCTGTTCGGCGGCTGGCGGATCGTGCGCACCATGGGCCAGAAGATCACCAAGCTCAAGCCGGTCGGCGGCTTCTGCGCCGAGACGGGCGGGGCGATTACGCTGTTCTTTGCCTCGGCGCTGGGCGTGCCGGTATCGACCACGCATACCATCACCGGCGCCATCGTCGGCGTCGGCTCGGCGCAGAAGATGTCGGCGGTGCGCTGGGGCGTGGCCGGCAATATCGTCTGGGCCTGGGTGCTGACGATCCCGGCGTCGGCCTTCATGGCGGCGATCGCATGGTGGATCGGGCGGCATATCCTGTAAGGCAGGGGCGGCCGTACCAACAAAAAGCCAGGCTGATGCCTGGCTTTTTGTTTGGGCGCTTCACTGGTTGGCGAAGGCAGCGATGGGATCGTCGTCGACCGGAAGTGGAGCCGGCGCGGGCTCAGGCAGCGGTGGCGCGGCCGGGGGTGCCACCGGCGCCGGCGGCTGGTTGACCGCCGCGACCACGCGGCGCGCGCCGTTGTAGCGCGCGGCCCAGTAAGGCTTGCCCATGTCTTCGAGACGGACCGTGCCGCCGGACGACGGCGCATGGACAAAGCGGTTCTGTCCGACGTAGATGCCCACGTGCGAATTGGCGCGGCCGGTGGTGTTGAAGAACACCAGGTCGCCGGATGCCACCTCGCTGCGGTCCAGCGAGCTGCCGCGGGTGCCCATCGCCTCGGTGGTGCGGGGCAGGTTCACATTGGCCGCGCGCGACACCACGTAGCGCACCAGCCCGCTGCAGTCGAAGCCGGAGTCCGGCGTATTGCCGCCGTAGCGATAGGGTGTGCCGACCAGGGACATCGCCTGGATCGAAATCTCTTCCAGTCCGGCGCTGGGGTCGATCATGGGCTTGCCCGGCGTGCGCGGCAGGCCGGCGTGGCGCGAAGGCGGGGAACTGGCGCAGGCCGCCAGCAGCAGGGCGGCGGCGCAGAGCAGCGGCAGCCGGACCTGGACAAGCAGGCCCTGCGCACGCAATGGATGGGTGGGAATTCGGGTACGGCGCAATGGCATCCTGGGCTTCCGGTCGCAGGCCTGCCGGCGCACCGGAAGCCTTGCCGCTACCAGCGTAGCTGGGCGTTGCGCGTACCGGTGCTGACCTTGATGGACTTGGCCTGGCCCTTGTAACTGGCCTCGATATTGTAGCTGCCTTCGGGCGCACGTATCAGGCAGCGCGGGCCGGCGGCGCGGAAGCTGGCGACTTCCTGCTCGTCGCGCACCAGCCTGACCGCCACGTCCGACAGGAATTCACCGTTCGCACCCTGTGTGAACAGGATGCCCATGTTGAAGTCCTTTTCCTTCGCGGCCAGCGCCTGGCGCTCGTCCTCGGCGACACCGCCGCAGACGTAGCTGACCGGGCCCATGGTGCGGATCACCATTTCTTCGGCGGCGGCATGGGCCGGGCGCCAGCTGGCGGCCAGCGCGATGCCGGCGGCTGCCAGCATGGCCAGCGCAAGGCGCTGCCTGTGCTGGCTGCGGGCAACGGCAGGCGCATGCCTGCCGGGCAGATGCTGGGTATTCATCGACGCCTCCAGTGGGGATGCGGGGCAACGGCAAACATGGGGCCAAACATGGGGCCATCATAGCCCCAAAGTGCTTGCCGTTGACGACGGCGCTCAGGCACTGCGGGCGCGCCCCGCCACCGGCTGGGCGCGCCCTCAGGTTGCCGGTGTCAGAGCACGTCGCCGGCGTGGTCGGCCAGGCGCGAGCGTTCGCCGCGCGCCAGCGTGATATGGCCGCTGTGGCTCCAGCCCTTGAAGCGGTCGACCACGTAGGTCAGGCCCGACGAACCCTCGGTCAGGTACGGCGTGTCGATCTGCGCGATATTGCCCAGGCAGATGATCTTGGTGCCGGGGCCCGCGCGCGTCACCAGCGTCTTCATCTGCTTGGGCGTCAGGTTCTGTGCCTCGTCGATGATGACGAACTTGTTGACGAAGGTGCGTCCGCGCATGAAGTTCATGCTCTTGACCTTGATGCGCGACCGGATCAGCTCCTGCGTGGCGGCGCGTCCCCAGTCGCCGGCGCTGTCGTCGCTCTTCTGCAGCACCTCGAGGTTGTCGTCGAACGCGCCCATCCAGGGCTGCATCTTCTCTTCCTCGGTGCCGGGCAGGAAGCCGATGTCTTCGCCCACCGGCACCGTCGCGCGCGTGACGATGATCTCGTTGTACTGCTTCTGGTCCAGCACCTGTTCCAGCCCGGCTGCCAGCGCCAGCAGGGTCTTGCCGGTGCCGGCCTGGCCGAGCAGCGTGACGAAGTCGATGTCCGGGTTCATCAGCAGGTTGAGCGCGAAGTTCTGCTCGCGGTTGCGGGCGGTAACGCTCCACACATTGTTCTTGTGGTGCGTGTAGTCCTTGAGCGTCTGCAGCAGCGCGGTCTTGCCGTTGATCTCCTTGACCTGCGCGTACAGCGGCAGGCTGCCGTCGACCGGTTCCAGGTAGACGAACTGGTTGACCAGGAACGACGGCACCAGCGGCCCGGTGAGCCGGTAGAACATGGCGCCTGACTTCGGGTCCTGCCAGCTTTCCACGCCCTTGCCGTGCCTGGTCCAGAAGTCGCCGGGCAGCTGCAGCACGCCGGCATAGAGCAGGTCCTTGTCTTCCAGGACCTGGTCGTTGAAGTAGTCTTCGGCCGGCAGGCCCAGTGCGCGCGCCTTAATGCGCATGTTGATGTCTTTCGACACCAGCACGACCTGGCGCTCGGGGTACTGCTGCTGCAGCGCGCTGACCACGCCCAGGATCTGGTTGTCGGCCTTGCCCTGCGGCAGGCCTTCAGGCAACTTGATGTCGTTCAGGCGCGTCTGGAAGAACAGCTTGCCCTGCGCATCGCGGTTGCCCAGCTTGGCCAGCGGCAGGCCTTCGTCGAGCACGCCGTCGGTGCCGCCCACCAGCGAATCGAGCGTGCGGCTGACCATGCGCGCGTTGCGCGCGACTTCGCTCATGCCCTTCTTGTGGTTGTCCAGTTCTTCGAGCGTCATCATCGGCAGATAGATGTCGTGTTCCTCGAAGCGGAACAGCGAGGCCGGGTCGTGCATCAGCACGTTGGTGTCGAGCACGAACAGCTTGCTCGGGCCTTCGGACTTGCGGGCGCGGCGCGTGGGGCCGGTGGACGGCTTGACCAGGCTGACCGGTGCGGCATTGACGGCAGGCGTCGATACGGCCGGGGTCTCGGTGCTGCGGGCACGGGTGCCACCGGCGGCGCGGGCCTGGACCTCAGGCACCTCGGTGTCGCCGGTTTCCAGCAATGCCACGCGCTCGAGCGCCGGCACAGGTTTCTTGCCCTGTGTGGCGGCTTTGGCCTTGGGCACCGCGGAGACCGGAGCAAACTCGCTCGGATCCAGCAATTGGGCAGGCTTGGCGGGCATGGTAGGCAGCGGCATGCTTGGCATTCCTTTCAGGGGGACAAGAAGGGGGCGAGGGTGTCCGTGCCGCGACGCCGCGATACGTCGTGGCGGCCGATGGCCGGGGCATGCATGCGCGAGGCTCCCGGCGCGGACAGGCATGAGCACAGACGCGGCTGCAAACAAAAAAGCCGCCATGCCTGCATAACAGGATTGGCGGCTCTTTTGCGGACTGCCGACACGGCAGATCCGCTACCGGCCTGTGGCGCGAACCGCCTGGGCCGGGGAGTCGAAACAGCGTGGCATCCGGAATCTGAACTCATTACGGGCCAATGTATCCGAAGGTTTTGGGTTTGGCAATTGGGTTTGCCAACGGCTTGTTGCGACACAGCACGTCCGGCTTGGCGTCCGTGCAGAGGCAAGGCCGATACCGACGTGATACCTCAGATCCCGCGCACGATTTCCAGGACCTCGTCAACATGGCTCGGCACCTTGATGCCGCGCAGCTCGTGGCGCAGGATGCCCTTGCCGTCGATGATGAAGGTGCTGCGCTCGATGCCCCGGTGCTCCTTGCCATAGAGTTTTTTCATCTTGATGACATCGAATAGCGTGCACACGGCTTCGTCGGCGTCGGAGATCAGCTCGAAGGGCAGCTCAAGCTTGGCCTTGAAGTTCTCGTGCGAGCGGATGCTGTCGCGCGAGATGCCGAACACCTGTACGCCGGCCTTCTGGAAATCCTCATACTGGTCGCGGAAGTTCATGGCCTCCGTGGTGCAACCCGGCGTGTTGTCCTTCGGGTAGAAGTACAGCACCACCGTCTTGCCGCGGTTGTCGGCAAGGCGGAAGGTGGCGTCGCCGGTCATCGGCGCGCTGAAGTCGGGTACGGCCTTGTTCAGACTGACGGTCATGCTTGTGGCTCCTGGGGGAGGGGCAGGGGATCGGAGAATCGGGTGAGGGGGCTGCCACCTTGGCGGGGCAGATTGGGGCGCCCTGCCGGACTTCAAGCGTGGCGCCGGCTCAACTTTTGCAAAGATCAGGCGGCTTCGGGTTCGAGCAGAAGCACCGCCGCCACCTTGCGACCTTCCGCCATCAGGATGTTGTAGGTGCGGCAGGCGGCCTGCAGGTCCATGGCGTCCACCCCGACATGGCGGCGTGACAGCGACGCGGTCAGGCGCGGGTGCGGGAAGCGCAGCCGCGAGCCGGTGCCGAGCAGCACCACTTCGGGGCCGAGCTCCACCAGCTGCTCGAAATGCGCGGGTTCCAGGTCTTCGAAGCGGCTGACCGGCCAGGGCCGGACTTCGCCCTCGGGCATGACCAGGACCGAGTTGGTGTGACGGACGAGGTTGATCTCGATGTAGCCCGGCCCGTAGGCCGTGACGGTATTGAGCGACTGGGGCTGGTCGGCGTGGAGTTTCACTTGGAGGCCTCTGCGGCGGCCGCCGCGGGCTGGCGGGCCGGCCCGTGGGGCGGATGGCCGGCACCCCGGGCGGGTACGGTGTGGACGACAGGATGGACGACAGTGCGCAGGCGCCTGGCGTGTGCGCGGCAAGCGCACGCTGCAATGCAAGAATCCCTGCCGAAGTCTGTCATAATCCGATAAATTATAGCTTTTGCCTCCCTGTCTGCCACGTTCGCGTTGCATTGCAGCGGACGTCGCCCCGGCGCGGGGCTTCCGCACGGGGCTTCGGCATTAATTCAGATTCGCCCAGATTCCCTGTCCGGTGCCGCCGACGCGGCACGCTACGCTTGCCCGACATCGCCGTGAAACCCATCCAGAAATCCAACAAACTCAATAACGTTTGCTACGACATCCGCGGACCGGTGCTGGAAAAGGCCAAGCAGATGGAGGAAGAAGGGCACAAGATCATCAAGCTGAATATCGGCAACCTGGCCGTGTTCGGCTTTGACGCGCCGGAAGAGATTCAGCAGGACATGATGCGAAACCTGCCGAATTCGGCAGGTTATTCTGATTCCAAGGGAATTTTCGCCGCACGCAAGGCGATCATGCACTATACCCAGCAAAAAAATATCGAAGGCGTTGGCCTGGACGATATTTATGTCGGCAACGGTGCCTCCGAACTGATCGTGATGGCCGTCAACGCGCTGCTCAATGCCGGCGACGAAGTGCTGGTGCCGGCGCCGGACTACCCGCTGTGGACCGCCGCGGTGAGCCTTTCGGGCGGCACGCCGGTGCACTATATCTGCGACGAGTCCAATGACTGGATGCCCGATCCGGCCGATATCCGCGCCCGCATCACGCCGCATACCAAGGCCATCGTCATCATCAACCCGAACAACCCCACCGGGGCGCTGTATTCGGACGAGCTGCTGCTCGAGATCGTCGCCATCGCGCGCGAGCACGGCCTGATCATCTATGCCGACGAGATCTACGACAAGGTCCTGTACGACGGCCACACCCACACCTCGATCGCCTCGCTCTCGACCGATGTGCTGACCGTGACCTTCAACGGCCTGTCGAAGAACTACCGCTCGTGCGGCTACCGCGCCGGCTGGATGGTGGTGTCGGGCGACAAGCGCCCGGCCATCGACTATATCGAAGGCCTGAACATGCTGTCGTCGATGCGCCTGTGCGCCAACGTTCCGGGCCAGTGGGCGATCCAGACCGCGCTGGGCGGCTACCAGAGCATCAACGACCTGGTCAACGAAGGCGGGCGCCTGCGCCGCCAGCGCGACCTGGCCTACGAGCTGATCACCGCGATCCCGGGTGTTACCTGCGTCAAGCCCAAGGCGGCGCTTTACCTGTTTCCCAAGCTCGACCTGTCGATGTACCCGGTGCAGGACGACCAGGAGTTCATCTACGAACTGCTGCAGGAGTCCAAGGTGCTGCTGGTGCAGGGCTCGGGCTTCAACTGGGCCAAGCCCGATCATTTCCGCATCGTGTTCCTGCCGCACGAGGAAGACCTGCGCGAGGCCATCGGCCGCATCGCGCGCTTCCTCGAGGCGTACCGAAAACGCCACGGCAAGGTAGCGGCCTGATTTCGCGGGCCGCGCCGCAATTCATCCTTAGCAACTCAGAAGATTGTCCATGAACCCCATCAAAGTTGGCCTGCTCGGCATCGGTACCGTCGGTAGCGGCACGTTCAACGTGCTCAAGCGCAATCAGGAAGAAATTCGCCGCCGCGCCGGCCGCGGCATCGAGATTGCCATCGTGGCCGATCTCAACACCGAACGCGCGCGCGAACTGACCAACGGGGAAGTGGAGATCGTCAGCGATGTCAACGAGGTGGTCAACCGCCCCGACATCGACATCGTCATCGAACTGATCGGCGGCTACGGCATCGCGCGCGAGCTGGTGCTCAAGGCGATCGAGAACGGCAAGCACGTGGTCACCGCCAACAAGGCGCTGCTGGCCGTGCACGGCAACGAGATCTTCGAAGCCGCGCGCCGCAAGGGCGTGATCGTGGCGTTCGAGGCTGCCGTCGCCGGCGGCATCCCCATCATCAAGGCGCTGCGCGAAGGCCTGACCGCCAACCGCATCCAGTGGATCGCCGGCATCATCAACGGCACCACCAACTTCATCCTGTCCGAGATGCGCGACAAGGGCCTCGATTTCGACGTGGTGCTGAAGGAAGCGCAGCAGCTCGGCTACGCCGAAGCCGACCCGACCTTCGACATCGAAGGCGTCGATGCCGCGCACAAGGTCACGCTGATGAGCGCGATCGCCTTCGGCATGCCGGTGCAGTTCGACAAGGCCCACGTGGAAGGCATCACCAAGCTGTCAGCCATCGACATCAAGTACGCCGAGGAACTGGGCTACCGCATCAAGCTGCTGGGCATCACCCGCCGCCGCGACGACGGTGTCGAGCTGCGCGTGCATCCGACGCTGGTGCCGGCCTCGCGCCTGATCGCCAACGTCGAAGGTGCGATGAACGCGGTGCTGGTGCAGGGCGACGCCGTGGGCGCGACGCTCTACTACGGCAAGGGCGCCGGCGCCGAGCCGACCGCCTCGGCCGTGATTGCCGACCTGGTCGACGTGACCCGCCTGCACACCGCCGACCCGAACCATCGCGTGCCGCACCTGGCGTTCCAGCCGGATGAGCTGTCGAGCGTGCCGGTGCTGCCGATCGAAGAGATCAACAGCTCGTACTACCTGCGCATGCGCGTGGCCGACGAGACCGGCGTGCTGGCCGAGATCACCCGCATCCTGGCCGAGGGCGGCATCTCGATCGACGCCATGCTGCAGAAGGAATCGCGCGAAGGCGAGCCGCAGACCGACATCATCATCCTCACGCACATCACGCGCGAGAAGCACGTCAACGCGGCGATCGCCAAGATCGAGGCGCTGCCCACCGTGCTGTCCGCCGTGACGCGCCTGCGCATGGAAGAACTGAACTAAGGGCCGGACCTGCTGATTCACATGAAATACCAGTCGACCCGCGGCCATGAGATGCCGCAATCGTTTTCCGAGATCCTGCTGGGCGGCCTGGCGCCGGACGGCGGGCTGTACCTGCCTACCCAGTACCCGCAAGTCACCGCCGATGAGCTCGAAGCGTGGCGCAAGCTGTCGTATGCCGACCTGGCCTACGAGATCCTACGCAAGTTCTGCGACGATATTCCTGCCGAAGACCTGCGCGCGCTGACGCGCAAGACCTATACGCCCGAGGTGTACTGCAATGCGCGCGAAGGCGACAACACCGCCGACATCACGCCGCTGCGCACGCTCGGTGAAGAGGGCGGCACCAGGCTGCAACTGCTGGGCCTGTCCAACGGCCCGACGCTGGCCTTCAAGGACATGGCGATGCAGCTGCTCGGCAATCTGTTCGAGTACGCGCTGGGCCGCGCCGGGCAGGAGCTGAACATCCTGGGTGCGACTTCCGGCGATACCGGCAGCGCGGCAGAATACGCCATGCGCGGCAAGCGCGGCATCCGCGTGTTCATGCTGAGCCCGCACCGCAAGATGAGCGCGTTCCAGACCGCGCAGATGTTCAGCCTGCAGGACGCCAACATCTTCAACCTCGCCGTCGAAGGCGTGTTCGACGACTGCCAGGACATCGTCAAGGCGGTCTCCAACGACCTCGACTACAAGGCGCGCCAGAAGATCGGCACCGTCAACTCGATCAACTGGGCGCGCGTCGTGGCCCAGGTGGTGTACTACTTCAAGGGCTGGCTGCTGGCGACCAGCGGCCCCGGCCAGAAGGTCTCGTTCTGCGTGCCGTCGGGCAACTTCGGCAACGTCTGCGCCGGCCATATCGCGCGCATGATGGGCCTGCCGATCGACAAGCTGGTAGTGGCCACCAACGAGAACGACGTGCTCGACGAGTTCTTCCGCACCGGTGCCTACCGCGTGCGCAAGTCGGCCGAGACGTACCACACCTCGAGCCCGAGCATGGATATTTCCAAGGCCTCGAACTTCGAGCGCTTCGTGTTCGACCTGCTCGGCCAGGACGCCGGCAAGCTGGTGGCGCTGTTCCGCGACGTGGAAGAGAAGGGCGGCTTCGACCTGTCGGGCACGCCGGAATTCGACCGCATCCGCGAGTTCGGCTTTGTCTCGGGCCGCAGCACGCATGACGACCGCGTGGCCACCATCCGCGACCTGTCGTCGCGCTACGGTATCACCATCGATACCCATACCGCCGATGGCGTCAAGGTGGCGCGCGAGCATCTCGGCGCCGGCGTGCCGATGGTGGTGCTGGAAACCGCGCTGCCGGCCAAGTTCGCCGACACCATCCGCGAAGCGCTTGGCCACGAGCCGGAGCGCCCGGCCAGGTTCGAGGGCATCGAGAGCCTGCCGCAGCGCTTTGAAGTGATGCCGGCCGACGCCGCGCAGGTCAAGGCCTACATCGCCGGCCACACCGGCCTGTAAGCGCGCGGGCGCGTGCAGCCCGCTGCGGCGCTGCCGCATGCCGGGCCCGCGCCAACTCGCTACAATCAGGCTGCGGGCCCGATCTCCGGCCCCCGGATTGCCTGCCCCAACCAAGTGGGTGCCGGCAATGCGCGGGCCGTTTTTCGTGGGCCAACACTTTCCCACATCGCACCATGACCCAAGCCGCAGCACCTTCCCGCCCCCCGATGCTGACCATGGCCCAGGCGCTCGACGCGCTGCTCGGCGCCGCCCGTCCGCTGGCGCAGCTTGAATCCATCGACACGCTCCACGCCAACGGCCGCGTGCTGGCCGCGCCCGTGACCAGCACGCTGCGCGTGCCGCCGGCAGACAATACCTCGATGGACGGCTACGCCATGCGCGCGGGCGATGTGCCCGCTGCCGGCACGCGGCTGCGCGTGTCGCAACGGATTCCCGCCGGCCATGTCGGCACCGCGCTGGAACCCGGCACCGCCGCGCGCATCTTCACCGGCGGGCTGATCCCGCCGGGCGCCGACGCCGTGGTGATGCAGGAGCAATGCACCGCCGAGGGCGAGGACGTGATCGTCAACCACGTGCCGCAATCCGGTGAATGGGTGCGGCGCGCGGGCGAGGATATCGAAGCCGGCAGCGTGATCCTGCCGGCCGGCACGCGGCTGACGCCGCAGGCGCTGGGGCTGGCCGCATCGGTCGGCCAGGCGAAGCTGGACGTGGTGCGGCGCGTGCGCGTGGCCGTGTTCTTCACCGGCGACGAGCTGGCGATGCCGGGCGAGCCGCTCAAGCCGGGCGCCATCTACAACTCCAACCGCTTCACGCTGCGCGGCCTGCTGGAAAACCTGGGCTGCGAGGTCAGCGACTTCGGCATCGTTCCCGACACACTGGCCACCACGCGCGAGACGCTGCGCCGTGCGGCGCAGGGGCACGACCTGATCATCACCTCGGGCGGTGTTTCGGTCGGCGAGGAAGACCATATCAAGCCCGCGGTCGAGGCCGAAGGACGGCTCGACATGTGGCAGATCGCGATCAAGCCGGGCAAGCCGCTGGCGTTCGGGCAGGTCAACAACGATGCTGAGCCGGCGTTCTTCCTGGGTTTGCCGGGCAACCCGGTGTCCAGCTTCGTGACCTTCCTGCTGTTCGTGCGCCCGTTCATCCTGCGCCTGCAGGGCGTGGCCGGCGTGACCCCGCGGCGCCTGCCGCTGCGCGCGGATTTCGAGCTGAAGAAGGGCGACCGCCGCAATGAGTTCCTGCGCGCTCGCATCAATGCCGAGGGGGGGCTGGACCTGTTCCCCAACCAGAGCTCGGGCGTGCTGACCTCCACCGTATGGGGCGATGGCCTGATCGACAATCCGCCCAACCAGCCGATCGCGCGCGGCGATACCGTGCAGTTCATTCCGTTTGACGGCCTGCTCGCGTAGCCGGCCCGTATTACCAGGACGCAGAAGCAGTGATGATCATCGAACTCAGATTCTTTGCCAGCGTGCGCGAGCAACTGGGCGTGGCCGAAGAGCGCGCCGAGGTGCCGGCCGAGGTGCGCACCGTGGGCGAATTACGCCACTGGCTGATTCAGCGCGGCGGCCCCTGGGCCGAAACTCTAGCCGAAGGCCGCGCGCTGCGCATGGCCGTCGACCATGCGGTGGCGCGCCCCGATACGGCGATTGCCAACGGCTGCGAAGTCGCCTTTTTCCCACCAGTGACCGGAGGCTGAGATGAGCGTCAGGGTGCAGCGTGAGGATTTCGATCTCGGTGCGGAAGTCGCGGCGCTGCGTGCCGGCAATCCGGCGGTCGGCGCGGTGGCCAGCTTTATCGGCACGGTGCGCGATGTCAGCGACGGCAGCGCGGTCAGCGCGATGGAGCTGGAGCACTATCCGGGCATGACCGAGAAGGCGCTGGCGCAGATCGAGGCGGCTGCGTGCGCGCGCTGGGCGCTGCTGGGCGTGACCATCATCCACCGCGTCGGCCCGATGCAGCCGCTGGACCAGATCGTGATGGTCGCGGTGGCGTCGGCGCATCGCGGCAATGCCTTTGCCGCGTGCGAGTTCATCATGGACTACCTCAAGTCCGAAGCGCCGTTCTGGAAGAAGGAGGACACCCCGGAAGGGGCGCGCTGGGTCGACGCCCGCGTGACCGACGAAGCCGCCCTCCAGCGCTGGGGGATCGCATCGTTCAATGCCAGCGGCGACGATGCTGGCGCACCACCGGAGAAGCAGGGCGGGAGCCAGCCCTGATGGGGTCGCTCGGCTTTGTCGCCGTGGGCCTAGGCGCCGCGGCGGGTGCGTGGCTGCGCTGGGGCTTCGCGGTGCTGTGGAACGCGATCAATCCCGCGCTACCCTATGGCACGCTGGCGGCCAACCTGCTGGGCGGCTACCTGGTCGGCCTGGCGGTCGGGTTCTTCGATACGCACGCGGGCCTGCCGCCGGAATGGCGCCTGCTGGCCATCACCGGCTTCCTTGGCGGGCTGACCACGTTCTCGACCTTTTCCAGCGAGGTGGTGGCGAACCTGATTGCCGGCGACTACGGCTGGGCGGCGCTGCACCTGCTGCTGCACCTGGGCGGCTCACTGCTGCTGACCGCGTTCGGCCTCTGGACTTACCGCCTGCTGGCCTGACGCGGCCCGGGCGATCAGGCCCAGCAGCGCGGCATTGAACGCCTGCGGCTGCTCCATGTGCGGGCTGTGGCCGGCGCCGGCCACCACGCTGAATCCCGCCCCGGGCCGCAGTGCGAGCGTGGCGGCGCCCACCGCGGGCGCATAGAGCCGGCTGGCTTCCCCGTACAAATGGAACAGCGGCAGCCCGGTGGCTCGCAATGTCTCCCGGAAATCCTGGCGCGCCATGTCTTCCCATAAAGCGGCAAGCGCCAACGCATCGCACTGGCCCGCCATGTGCGCGATGCGTTGCATTGCGGCGCCTTCCGGGCGACTTCCCGCCGACCACATTCCCAGCGCGACCGACGGCGCCAGCCGGGGCCAGTCGGCCCGGATGCGGGCCGCCATCTGCGCGGCGTGCGCAATCTCATAGTGGCCGTGCAGGCCATGCGGCCAGGCCGCATCGGTCACCAGCCTCGGTGTCATGTCGATGCTGCCGACCGCTGCCAGCGGAAGACCCGAATGGTCCCGCAGCAGCGCCCATGCCACCATCGCCCCCATCGACCAGCCAGCGACCACCACGTCTGTCAGCCCGAGGTGCGCAACCAGTCCGGCGACGTCGCGCGCCAGCGCCGTGATCGTGGTGCCGTCGCGCTCGCGCGACAGGCCGTGGCCGGCATGGTCGGGCGCGATCACGCGGATTCCCGCCAGTGCGAGCGCCCGCTGGCCGTCGAAGGCCTCGCCGGTGACGGACCAGCCGTGCAGCAACAGCAGCGGCCGTCCCTGGCCGGTTTCGCGCCAGCCTGGCAAGGCGCCGCGTGCCGGGTGGCTGGCGAACGGCGGCGAAGCGGGGCCGGCAGATGCCGAATCGGAAGCGTCCAACGACGGTTCTCTCCTGGCAGGAGGGTAAAGGGCAGCGGCCTGGATGCCACCGGGTGAGGGTGCCTCTCTATTGACATCCACGGTGGGCAATTTATACGATGAAACATGAATCAGCTATCAGGTTTTGCCTGAGTGGCGATTCCCGGCGCAGGCAGGCGCGGAGGAGGCACCTGCCTGCGCCGGCAGACATGAAGCGGCTGGCATTCCAATGACAAGGCGCGCAGCGCCACCGGAGACAAGATGTCCCAGACCGACACGGGCGCACCGCCCGAAACCGGCGCAACCCGCGAACCCGGCGCAACCCGCGAACCCGGTCATGCCGGCGGCATCTGCCCGCCCAAGACCGCGCGCGGGCAGAAGACGCGCGAGGCGCTGCTGCGCGCGGCCGAGAAGGTGTTCGGTGAGAAAGGCTATTACGCCGCGTCGATCTCCGAGATCACGCAGGAAGCCAAGGTCGCGATGGGCACCTTCTACCTGTATTTCAAGGACAAGGAAGACATCTTCCGCGCGCTGGTCGCGCACATGCTGGAACTGGTGCGCGCCCACCTGCGCAAGCACGTTGCCGCCGCGGCCACCCAGATGGAAGCCGAGCGCCTGGGGCTGAAGGCATTTCTCTCTTTCGTTTCGCGCCACAAGAACCTGTACCGGATCGTGCTTGATTCGTACTCGGTCGATGAGACCATCTACAGCAGCTATTTCCAGGTGTTTGCCGAGCTCTACAGCCGGCGCCTGACGCGCGCCGAAGAGCAGGGCGAGATCGTGCCCGGCGATGCCGAGGTGCGCGCCTGGTGCCTGATCGGCATCAGCAACTTCCTGGGCATGCGCTATGCGCGCTGGAAGCGCCCGCCTTCGATGGAGAAGGTGGTCGACACCGCTTTCGACCTGATCTCGCACGGCCTGCAGCCGCGATGAACGCCCACGCAGAACCCCTGGTGCAGTGGGCGCGCGCCGATGGCGTGGCGCTGCTGCGCCTGAACCGGCCGCAGCGGCACAACAGCCTGGTGCCCGAGTTGCTGGAAGCGCTGCTCGCCGCGCTGGACGAGATTGAAGCCGACCCGGCGATTCATGCCGTGGTGCTGACGCATGCCGGGAAAAATTTCTCCACCGGCGGCGATGTCGCGGCATTCGCTGCGCAGGGCGACGCGATAGCCAGCTACGCCGACCGGCTGCTGGCACTGCTGAACCGTTCGATCCTGCGCCTGGCAGCGCTGCGCTGCCCGGTGGTGGCGGCGGTGGAGGGCTGGCTGACGGGCGGCTCGCTGGGTTTGGTGCTGGCGTGCGACATGGCGGTGCTGGCGCGGGATGCGCGCATCGCGCCGTACTACACGGTGGTTGGCTTCAGCCCGGACGGCGGCTGGACCGCGATGCTGCCGCAGCTGGTCGGCACGCCGCGGGCGCGCGCCTGGCAGCTGAACAATACGATCGTCGCCGCGCCGGAGGCGGCGGCGCTCGGGCTGGCGACTGCGCTGGCCGCACCGGGTTCGGCCGAGGCCGATGCCGCGACGCTGGCGCGTGGCGTCATGCGCAAGGTGCCGGGCAGCGTGGCCCGCACGCGCGCGCTGTTGCGCTGGGACGCCGACACCCTGGCGGCCGGCCTTGAGCGCGAGCGCGCGGCCTTTGTCGCACAGATCGCCAGCGCCGAGACTGCCGACGGCATGCGGTGCTTCCTGGCAGGGCGCGCGCGCGAATAGTTTGCAGAGCTTTCCCAGGCAGTTGCAGCAGGTTTCATCCAGACAAAGACAAACGAGACCGAACACAGGAGACAGCAATGCAACGCAACCCACTCGCCGTACGTGCCCTGGTCATGGCCGCCGGCCTGCTTGCCGCCGGCACCGCGCTGGCCAAGGACATCCGCATCGCGCACGTCTATGACAAGACCGGCGCGCTCGAGGCCTACGCCAAGCAGACCCAGACCGGCTTGATGATGGGTCTGGAATACGCCACCAACGGCACCATGACCGTCAACGGCAACAAGCTGGTGGTGATCGAGAAAGACACCCAGGGCAAGCCGGACGTGGCCAAGGCCCAGCTGGCCGCCGCCTACAGCGACGACCGCGCCGATATCGCGGTCGGCCCCACCTCTTCCGGCACCGCGCTGGCGATGCTGCCGGTGGCAGAGGAATACAAGAAGGTACTGCTGGTCGAACCCGCGGTGGCCGACTCGATCACCGGCGACAAGTGGAACCGCTATATCTTCCGCACCGGCCGCAACTCGTCGCAGGACGCAATCTCCAACGCCGTGGCGCTGGACAAGCCGGGCGTGCAGATCGCCACGCTGGCGCAGGACTACGCTTTTGGCCGCGACGGCGTCAAGGCCTTCAAGGGCGCGCTGAAGAACGCCAGGGTCGTGCATGAGGAATACCTGCCGACCAGCACCACGGACTTCACCGCAGGCGCGCAGCGGCTGTTTGATTCGCTCAAGGACAAGCCGGGTCGCAAGGTGATTTTCATTATCTGGGCCGGTGCCGGCAACCCGTTCAAGATCGCGGATCTGGATCCCAAGCGCTACGGCATCGAGATTGCCACGGGCGGCAACATCCTGCCGGCGATGGCCAGCTACAAGAACTTCCCGGGCATGGAAGGGGCTACGTACTACTACTTCGGCATTCCCAAGAACAAGGCCAATGAGTGGCTGGTGTCCAACCACTACAGCAAGTTCAAGGCGCCGCCCGATTTCTTCACGGCCGGCGGCATGACCGCGGGCATCGCGCTGGTGGAGGCGCTGAAGAAGACCAGCGGCGAGACCGGCACCGAGAAGCTGATCACGGCGATGGAAGGCATGTCATTCGACACCCCCAAGGGCAAGATGACTTTCCGCAAGGAAGACCACCAGGCCATGCAGTCGATGTACCACTTCAAGATCAAGGTGGATCCGGCCTTCGCCTGGGGCGTGCCTGAGCTCGTGCGCGAGATCAAGCCCGAAGAAATGGCCGTGCCCGTGCGCAACCACCGCTGATGAACGCGCCAGCATCCTTCACCCGGTCCGCGCCGGCGCCGTCGCAGCCGGCCGCCGGGCACGCCGGCGCGACTGCCGCCGCGGCGCAGCCGCTGCTGGAGACGCGCGGCCTGACCATCCGCTTTGGCGGCCATGTGGCCGTCAATGCGGTGTCGTGCGCGTTCCGGCCCGGCGAGCTGACCTGCATCGTCGGCCCCAACGGCGCCGGCAAGACCACGTACTTCAACCTGGTCTCGGGCCAGTTGCCGCCCACGGCCGGGCAGATCCTGCTGGATGGCGAGGACGTGACGCGCCTGCCGGTGTCGCAGAAGACGCGCCGTGGCATCGGCCGCGCTTTCCAGCTGACCAGCCTGTTCCCGCAGCTGTCGGTACTGGAGAACGTGCGCCTGGCGGTGCAGGCGCGCCAGCAGCGCGGCATCGACCTGTTCTCGATGTGGACCAGCCACCGCGACGTGCAGGCGCAGGCCATGGCGATCCTGGAGCGCGTGGCGCTGGCCGGCAAGCGCCAGCTGACGGTGGCCTCGCTGCCGCACGGCGACCAGCGCAAGCTGGAGGTCGGCATCCTGCTGGCGCTGCAGCCGCGCGTGTTCATGTTCGACGAGCCCACCGCGGGCATGAGCGTGGATGAAGTGCCGGTGATCCTTGACCTGATCCGCGAGATCCGCCAGGACCGCAGCAAGACCGTGCTGCTGGTCGAACACAAGATGGACGTGGTGCGCTCGCTGGCCGACCGCATCATCGTGCTGCACAACGGCACCCTGGTGGCCGACGGCGACCCGGCCGAGGTGATCGCCTCGCCGGTGGTGCAGCAGGCTTACCTGGGCATGCCGGAAGAGGAGGGCAGCCATGGCTGACGCACAAGCAACCGGGCCGATCCTGCGTCTACAGGGCGTGCAGACCCATATCGGCCCGTACCACATCCTGCACGGCGTCAGCTTCGAGGTGCCGCGCGGCGGCGTGACCATGCTGCTGGGGCGCAACGGCGCCGGCAAGACCACCACGCTGCGCACCATCATGGGCCTGTGGCAGGCCAGCACCGGCACGGTGACCTTTGACGGCACCGACATCACGCGCCACAGCACGCCCGCGATCGCGCAGGCCGGCATTGCCTACGTGCCGGAAAACATGAGCGTGTTCTCCGACCTGACCGTGGCCGAGAACATGCGCCTGGCAGCGCGCACCGGCGCCATCGACGAGCGCCGGCTGGACTGGGTGTTCCGCATGTTTCCGGCGCTTAGGACCTTCTGGCAGCAGCGCGCCGGCGTGCTGTCGGGCGGGCAGAAGCAGATGCTGTCGGTAGCGCGCGCCATCATCGAGCCGCGCCAGCTGCTGATCGTCGACGAGCCCACCAAGGGCCTGGCGCCGGCCATCATCCAGAACATGATCCATGTGTTCCGCGAGCTCAAGCAGACCGAGGTGTCGATCCTGCTGGTGGAGCAGAACTTCCATATGGCGAAGTCGGTGGGGGATACGGTGGCGGTGATGGACGATGGGCGGACGGTGCACACGGGCACGATGGCGGCGCTGGCTGAAGACGACAGGCTGCAGCAGAAGTTGCTGGGGCTGTCGCTGGCGGCGCACCAGTAACGCGGGACAACACACATGACCACTTCAACGACATTGCCGGCCGCCGCACCGTCGGACCTGCCCAAGGTACGGCTCGACTGGACCCCGCTGGCGCTGGCGCCGCTGCTGATGCTGCTGGCCTATCCGCTGGTCGGCAGCCCGTCGACCTGGCTCACGCTGACCATTGCCGGGCTCGCGATGGGAATGATCATCTTCGTCGTCTCGTCGGGCCTGACGCTGGTGTTCGGCCTGATGGATGTGCTCAACTTCGGCCACGGCGCCTTCATCGCGCTGGGCGCTTATGTGGCCGCCTCGGTCCTGCTGCCACTGGCAGGCTGGATCGAGGCCGACAGCCTGGCGTTGAACCTGTCGGTGTTTGCACTGGCGATCGTAGCCGCAATGGTCGCAGCCGGCGCGGTCGGGCTGTTCTTCGAGCGCGTGGTGGTGCGCCCGGTCTACGGCCAGCACCTGAAGCAGATCCTGATCACGATGGGCGGCATGATCGTGGCCGAGCAGCTGATCAAGGCGATCTGGGGCCCCGAGACCATCGCGCTGCAGGTGCCCACCACCTTCCGCGGCGCGGTGCTGCTGGGCGATGCCGCGATCGAGAAATACCGGCTGATCGCGATGGCGCTGGGGCTGGTGATCTTTATCGCCATGCTGTTGCTGCTGAATCGCACCCGCATCGGCCTGCTGATCCGCGCCGGCGTGGAGAACCGCGAGATGGTCGAAGCGCTTGGCTACCGCGTGCGGCGCCTGTTTATCGGCGTGTTCGTCGCGGGCGCGGCGCTGGCGGGGCTGGGCGGGGTGCTGTGGGGGCTGTACCAGCAGAACATCACCGCGGCGATCGGTGCGCAGGTGAATGTGCTGATCTTTGTCGTCATCATCATCGGCGGGCTGGGATCGACCACGGGCTGCTTTGTCGGTGCGCTGCTGGTGGGGCTGATGGCCAACTACACCGGTTTCCTGTTCCCCAAGGTGGCTCTGTTCTCCAACATCCTGCTGATGATGCTGGTGCTGCTGTGGCGCCCACAGGGGCTGTTCCCGGTGGCGCGGCGCTGAGGGCAACGACCATGATCCGACTTCTCTCCGGCGACCTGCCGCGCAGCCGCGTGCTGACCGTGATCCTGCTGGTGATCCTGGTGGCCCTGGCGTGCGCGCCCTTTGCCTTCCCCGGCGCGCGCGCGCTCAACATGGCGGCCAAGATCTGCATCTTCGTGGTGCTGGTGGCCAGCTATGACCTGCTGCTGGGCTATACCGGCATCGTTTCCTTTGCTCACACCATGTTCTTCGGCATCGGCGGCTATGGCGTGGCCATCGCCATGTCGCGCATGGAGCCGGGCTGGGGCGCGCTGCTGGCCGGCACCGTGGGTGCGCTCGCGGTGTCAGCGCTGCTGGCGTTCCTGATCGGGTTGTTCTCGCTGCGGGTGCGCGCGATCTTCTTTGCCATGATCACGCTGGCGGTGGCGACCGCCTTTGCCACGCTGGTGTCGCAGCTGTCGGAATGGACCGGCGGCGAAGACGGGCTGACTTTCAAGGTGCCGGAGGTGCTGCGCCCCGGCTTTACGCTGGGCGACACTGAATGGCTGGGCGTGCCGCTGAGCGGCAAGCTGCTGAGCTACTACCTGGTGTTCGCCGGCGCGGTGGTGCTGTTCCTGGTGCTGCTGCGCATCGTCAACTCGCCCTTTGGCCGGGTGCTGCAGGCGATCCGCGAGAACGACTTCCGCGCCGAGGCGATTGGCTACCGCACCGTGGTGTACCGCACCGTGTCGACGGTGCTGTCGGCGATGTTCGCCACGCTGGCGGGCGTGCTGATGGCGATCTGGCTGCGCTACAACGGGCCCGATACCTCGCTGTCGTTCGAGATCATGGTCGACATCCTGCTGATCGTGGTGATCGGCGGCATGGGCACGCTCTATGGCGCGGTGATCGGCACGGTGCTGTTCCTGGTGGCGCAAACCTACCTGCAGGACGTGATGAAACTGGCCAGCGACGCCACCGCCGCGCTGCCGCTGCTGTCGTCGCTGCTGCATCCGGACCGGTGGCTGCTGTGGCTGGGTTTGCTGTTTATCCTGAGCGTCTATTATTTCCCGCAGGGCGTGGTGGGGCGGCTGCGCGGCACCGGGCCCGTGCAGGACGTGGCAAGCTGAGCGGAGGCTAGCGCATGTACGTCATCGACTGGCTGCACAAGAATGCGCAGCATTTCCCCGACAAGGTCGCGCTGGTGGACGTGGAGACCGGCCGCCAGGTGACCTATCGCCATTTCGACGAACGCGCCAGCCGCTTCGCGGAATACCTGCGTGACCACCTGCAACTGGCGCCGGGCACGCGCGTGGCAGTGCTGGCGCACAACAGCTCGGACTATTTCGAGATGCTGTATGGCTGCGCCAAGGCCGGCATGGTGATGGTGTGCCTGAACTGGCGCCTGCCGGCGGCGGAGCTGCTGCCGATCCTGCAGGACTGCACGCCCGAGGTGCTGGTGGCCGGCGACGGCTTCCTCGCCGTGGCCGCGGATCTGGCGCGCGCCATGCCGCTGCGCGCGGTGCTGCACCTGGCCGACGATGAGGCCGCCGACGTGCCCGGCGGCTGGACCGAGTACGAGGCGGTGCTCGATGCCGCCTCCGGCCGCATCATCGAGATGCCGTGCCGCGATGAGTCCGAGGTCTGGCACCTGCTCTACACCTCCGGCACCACCGGCAGGCCCAAGGGCGTGATCCAGACCTATGGCATGGTCTTCTTCAATGCCGTCAACGCGATGCTGGCAAACAAGATCACGCGCGACGACGTGTTCCTCAGCGTGCTGCCGTTCTTCCACACCGGCGGCCTGAACCTGTATGCCAACCCGGTGCTGCACGCGGGCGGCACGGTGCACATCATGCGGCAGTTCGAGCCGCAGGTGGTGCTGGGCAAGCTCGACCGCGCCAGCGGCGAGGGCATCACCATGTTCTTCGCGGTGCCGGCGGTGTACCTGTTCCTGAGCCAGCACCCGCGCTTCGCGCAGGCGGACTTCGCCGGCGTGCGCAATATGTCGGCGGGGGGCTCGCCGGTGCCCAGGCCGCTGCTGGAGGCCTACCTGGCCAAGGGCGTGACCATCTGCTTCGGCTTCGGCATGACCGAGACCGGTCCCACGGTCTTTGTCTGCGACGAAGACACCGCGCGCCGCAAGATCGGCACCATCGGCAAGCCAGTTGGGTCGATGCTGACGCGCATCGTCGATGCGGCTGGAGTGGACGTGGGCCCGGGCGAGCGTGGCGAACTGCTGATCAAGGGCCCCGGCGTGACGCCAGGCTACTGGAACCTGCCCGAGGCCACCGCGGCCGCGATCCGCGGCGGCTGGCTGCATTCCGGCGATATCGCCTATCGTGACGAGGACGGCGACTACTACATCGTCGACCGGGCCAAGGACATGTTTATCTCGGGCGGCGAGAACGTCTATCCGGCCGAAGTCGAGAACGTGCTGTTCCAGCTGCCGGGCGTGGCCGAGGCCGCCGTGATCGGCACGCCGGATGCGCGCTGGGGCGAGGTCGGCATGGCGCTGGTGGTGCTGCGCCCGGGCGCTGTGCTGGAGGCCGATGCCGTGATTGCCCACTGCAAGGCGCAGCTGGCCGGCTACAAGGTGCCGCGCCATGTGCGCTTTCTCGACGCGCTGCCGCGCACGCCGTCAGGCAAGGTGGAAAAGCACAAGCTGCGCGCACAGTTCTCTGGCTGAGGCGCATGGCCGCGCCAGCGGTTGCCGTGTTTCCGATTTCCGCAGTTCGCAGTCTCCGCAGTCCTCGATCTGAAGACAACTCGACAGCCCCGGCCATCCGGGTGCGACAGGAGGAGGTTGACATGCATTCCACGCAGATCCCGCCGCAGCAGAAACGCCGCCTCAGGCTCACGGTGCTGGCGGCCGCCGCATCGATGCTGGCCGCCGCCTGCGGCTCGGGCGATGACAACAACAACGGCAACGGCAGCAACCCCAATACCAAGCCGGCGAATATCGGCACGGTCACGATCAACAGCTACAACGGCACCACCGACGACCTGCTCACTGCCGGCCTGGGCAAGGACGGCCTCGCCAGCGCCACCGCGCCACTGCCGGCCAATCCCACCGCGCCGACCGCGGCGGAGTTGCGGCGCTATGCGATCCATACCAACTATCGTGCCCTCGTCGACACCACCGCCAGCGGCGGCTACGGCTCGCTCTACGGCCCCAATGTCGACGCTCAGGGCAATGCCACCGGCTCCGAAGGCAAAGTGGCCGGCGTGGAGTACCTGGCCTTTTCGGACGATGGCTCGGGCCAGCAGAACGTGACCATGCTGGTGCAGATCCCTGCGTCGTTCAACACTTCGAAGCCATGCGTGATCACCGCCACCTCGTCCGGCTCGCGCGGCGTCTATGGCGCCATCGCCACCGGCGAGTGGGGCCTGAAGCGCGGCTGCGCGGTGGCCTATACCGACAAGGGCACCGGCGCCGCGCCGCATGACCTGGATACCGACACCGTGCCGCTGATCGACGGCACCCGCGCCACGCGCGCTGCGGCCGGCAAGAACGCGCAGTTCGCCGCGCCGGCGGGGGCCACCTCGCTGGCGGACTTCACCGCTGCCAACCCGCACCGGCTGGCATTCAAGCACGCGCATTCGCAGCGCAACCCGGAGAAGGACTGGGGCAAGTTCACGCTGCAGGCGGTGGAATTTGCGATCTGGGCGATCAATGACCGCTTCGGCGCCGTATCCGCCAACGGCACCCGCCAGCGCACCCTGGACAAGGACAGGATCGTGGTGATTGCCTCCAGCGTATCGAACGGCGGCGGTGCCGCGGTGGCGGCGGCCGAGCAGGATGCCGGCGGGCTGATCGACGGCGTTGCGGTGGGCGAGCCCAACCTGAACATGCCGCCCGATACCGGCGTCGTGGTGCAACGCGGCGCGACGCCGGTGGCGGCTTCGGCCCGCACGCTGTACGACTACAGCACCACGGCCAACCTGCTGCAGCACTGCGCCGCGCGGGCCACCGCGCTGGCCCAGGCGCCGCTCTACACCAACCCGGGCACGGCGACCTTCTTTGCCAACCGCTGCCAGACGCTGGCGGAAAAGGGCCTGGTCAGCGGTGCGAACACGGACGAGCAAAGCGCCAGCGCCCTGCAGGCGCTGCGTGCCGCCGGCTGGGAAGCGGAAACGGACGATCTGCACCCGTCGCTGGCCGTGCTTGATGTAGCCGCCGCGATCTCGGTCAACTATGCCAACGCCTATGCGCAGGCCAGCGTCACCGACCGGCTGTGCGGCTACAGCTTTGCCAGCACGCTGACCGACCTGAAGCCCGCGGCAATCGCACCCGCGGCGCTGGCGTCGATGTTCGCCACCGGCAACGGCGTGCCGCCGCAGCCGCCGGTCCAGCTGATCAATGACCTCGATCCGCAGCATGGCCCGTACCTGAACCTGGCGTCCGTTTCACCGTCGACGTTGCGGGCAGACCTGAACTACGACGGCGCCAACTGCCTGCGCAGCCTGCTGTCCGGCTCCGACGCCGCGGCGCGTGCGTTGCAGGCCGGCCAGGCGCTGACGCTGCGCAACGGCAACCTGCGCGGCAAGCCTGCGGTGATCGTGCACGGGCGCAGCGACGGGCTGCTGCCGGTGAACCATACCTCGCGCCCGTATCTCGGGCTGAACCGGCAGCAGGAGGGCGTGACCAGCAAGCTGTCGTACGTGGAGGTCGAGAACGCCCAGCACCTCGATGCCTTCATCGGGCTGGTGCCGGGCTACAGCAACCGCTATGTGCCGCTGCACGTCTACCTGAACCGGGCCCTGGACGCGGTCTACGACAACCTCACCGCGGGCAAGGCGCTGCCGCCGTCGCAGGTGGTGCGCACCACGCCGCGCGGGGGCACCCTCAACACGCCGGCGCCGACGCTGCTGCCGTCCAACGTGCCGCCGTTTGCCGCATCGCCTGCTGCCGGCAACGCGATTACCG
The DNA here is from genome assembly GCF_058782785.1 of Cupriavidus sp. FW306-01-F10A. NCBI lineage: Bacteria > Pseudomonadati > Pseudomonadota > Betaproteobacteria > Burkholderiales > Burkholderiaceae > Cupriavidus > Cupriavidus sp. FW306-01-F10A. Next base: position 141,208 of record NZ_JBYSYA010000008.1, on the reverse strand, counting down.
TCAACGCTAATACCGTACAGGTGCCTGACTGATGAACGATGCCCTGCCGCGCGTGCTGTCGCAGCGCGATTTTGACCGCTTCGCCGCCTTGTCGCACGACGACAACCCGATCCACTGCGATCCGTGCTTTGCCCGTGGCACGCATTTCGGTGCCACCGTGGCGCACGGCATGTTCCTGTTCTCGCTGCTGTGCGCCCACACCTGGCGGCAGCTGCCCGGGCCGGCGTTGCCGGTCGGGCAGACGCTGATGTTCCCGACACCGGCCTTCGTTGGCGATACGGTGCGGATCGCGCTGGCGCCGCAGCACGCGCCCGCCGGACTGGCGAGCTACGGCACCACCGTTGGCAGCGCGGGCGGGCCGGGCGATGCGCAGCGCGTCACGGCCGTGGGCGAGTCGCTCTGGCTGCCGGGTGCCGGGCTGGAGGGACTGGCCCGGCTACCCGGCGACACGGCACCGGCGCCAGAGGCGGGCGACGCCTCACTGTACGGCCTGCGCCCCGGTCACGAAGCCCGTGCAACACGCGCCTTCACCCAGGCGGACCTGGACGAATACATCAACCTGACCGGCGACGCCAACCCCTACCACGCCGATCCGGCCTTTGCCCGCGCGCGCGGCTTTGGCGGGCCGGTGGTGCCGCTGCCGCTGCTGGCCGGCATGTTCTCGGACCTGCTCGGCACGCAACTGCCCGGACGGGGCACGGGGTGGATGAAGCAGTCGTTGCGCCTCGCTTCAGCCGCGCGGCTGGATGAGCCGCTGACGGCATGCGTGCGCATCGTGCGGGTGCGCGCGGGCAAGGACCTGGTCAACCTGGCCAGCGTCGTCACGGGCGCGGACGGGCGCATGGTGGTGCAGGGCGAATCACTGGTGCTGGTGCGCAACCTGGCGGACAAGGGAGCCTGCCGTGCCGCCTAGCCACGTATCGCTTGCGGCACTTGAGAGCGTCGGAGCCTGGGGTATCGGCATGGCGTGCTGAACGGGGTCATTGCGTACCGGCGCGGCCTTGAAATGTCGCGACAAAGCCTTATCTTTCGGAAAGACATCCAGTGTCCGGCAGGGCATACGGGCGCTCCGGCAGCGAAGACCGGCGCCGACGCCCCCGCATCAGGACACGACCTTATCCGAGAGAGGGAATCCTTATGCGTCTTGACAAGCTGACCACCCGGTTCCAGGAAGCGCTGGCTGATGCGCAAAGCCTGGCACTGGGCAACGACAACCAATACATCGAACCGCAGCACCTGCTGCGCGCGCTGCTGGCGCAGGACGACGGCGCCGCCAAGGCGCTGCTGGCGCGCGCCGGCGTCAACGTGCAGGGCCTGCAGACGGCGCTCGATGCCGCCATCAAGCGCCTGCCGCAAGTGCAGGGCACCAGCGAGGTCCAGATCGGCCGCGACCTGGTGAACCTGCTCAACGCCACCGAGAAGGAAGCCATCAAGCGCGGCGACCAGTTCATCGCCAGCGAGCTGTTCCTGCTGGCCGTCGCCGACGACAAGGGCGACGCCGGCCGCATCGCGCGTGAAAACGGCCTGAACCGCAAGTCGCTCGAGTCGGCGATCCAGGCCGTGCGCGGCGGCGATTCGGTCAACAGCGCCGAGGCCGAGGGCCAGCGCGAGGCCCTCAAGAAGTACACCATCGACCTGACCGAGCGCGCCCGCATCGGCAAGCTCGATCCCGTGATCGGCCGCGACGACGAGATCCGCCGCGCGATCCAGATCCTGCAGCGCCGCACCAAGAACAACCCGGTGCTGATCGGCGAGCCGGGCGTGGGCAAGACCGCCATCGTCGAGGGGCTGGCGCAGCGCATCGTCAACGGCGAAGTGCCCGAGAGCCTGAAGAACAAGCGCGTGCTGGTGCTGGACATGGCCGGCCTGCTGGCCGGCGCCAAGTACCGCGGCGAGTTCGAGGAACGCCTGAAGGCGGTGCTGAACGACGTCGCCAAGGACGAGGGCCAGACCATCGTCTTCATCGACGAGATCCACACCATGGTCGGGGCCGGCAAGGCCGAGGGCGCGATCGACGCGGGCAACATGCTCAAGCCGGCGCTCGCGCGCGGCGAGCTGCATTGCATCGGCGCGACCACGCTGGACGAGTACCGCAAGTACATCGAGAAGGACGCCGCGCTGGAGCGCCGCTTCCAGAAGGTGCTGGTCGATGAGCCGAGCGTTGAAGCCACCATTGCCATCCTGCGCGGGCTGCAGGAAAAGTATGAGCTGCACCACGGCGTGGAAATCACCGACCCGGCCATCGTCGCCGCGGCGGAGCTGTCGCATCGCTATATCACCGACCGCTTCCTGCCCGACAAGGCGATCGACCTGATCGACGAGGCGGCCGCCCGCATCAAGATGGAAATCGAGTCCAAGCCGGAGTCGATGGACAAGCTCGAGCGCCGCACCATCCAGCTGAAGATCGAGCGCGAGGCGGTCAAGAAAGAGACCGATGAGGCGTCGATGAAGCGCCTGGAGCTGATCGAGCAGGAAATCGCGCGCCTGGAGAAGGAGTACGCCGACCTGGACGAGATCTGGAAGGCCGAGAAGGGCGCCGCGCAGGGCACGGCCGCGCTCAAGGAAGAGATCGAGAAGGTCAAGCTGGAGATCGCCAAGCTGCAGCGCGAAGGCAAGCTGGACAAGGTGGCCGAGCTGCAATACGGCAAGCTGCCGGGCCTGGAAGGCAAGCTCAAGGCCGCCACCGACGCCGAGGCCAGCGAGCAGAAGCAGCCCAACAAGCTGCTGCGCACCCAGGTGGGCGCCGAGGAAATCGCCGAAGTGGTGAGCCGTGCCACCGGCATCCCGGTATCGAAGATGATGCAGGGCGAGCGCGAGAAGCTGCTGAAGATGGAAGACCGGCTGCATGGGCGCGTGGTCGGCCAGGACGAAGCCGTGCGGCTGGTGTCCGATGCCATCCGCCGTTCGCGTGCCGGGCTTGCGGACGAGAACCGGCCTTATGGCTCGTTCCTGTTCCTGGGCCCTACCGGCGTCGGCAAGACCGAGCTGTGCAAGGCCCTGGCCGAGTTCATGTTCGATTCGGAAGAGCACCTGATCCGCATCGACATGAGCGAATTCATGGAGAAGCACAGCGTCAGCCGCCTGATCGGCGCGCCGCCGGGATACGTGGGCTACGAGGAAGGCGGCTACCTGACCGAGGCCGTGCGCCGCAAGCCGTACAGCGTGGTGCTGCTGGATGAAGTCGAGAAGGCCCACCCGGACGTCTTCAACGTGCTGCTGCAAGTGCTGGACGACGGCCGCCTGACCGATGGCCAGGGCCGCACCGTGGACTTCAAGAACACGGTGATCGTGATGACGTCCAACCTGGGTTCGCAGATCATCCAGTCGATGACCGGCGAGCCGCAGGAAGCGATCAAGGGTGCGGTCTGGCAGGAAGTGCGCACGCATTTCCGGCCGGAGTTCCTGAACCGGATCGATGAAGTGGTGGTGTTCCACGCGCTCGACCAGAAGCATATCGAGTCGATCGCGCGCATCCAGCTGCAACGCCTGCAAGGCCGCCTGGCCCGCATGGACATGACGCTGGAGGTGAGCGAGACGGCGCTGGAGAAGATCGCCAGCGCAGGCTACGACCCGGTGTTTGGCGCGCGTCCGCTCAAGCGGGCGATCCAGCAGCAGATCGAGAACCCGGTGGCGCGGGCGATCCTGGAAGGCAAGTTCGCCGCCAAGGATGTGGTGCCGGTGGATTATGTCGACGGGGAGTTCACGTTCGGGCGGAAGCTGGACTAAGGCTGCCCATGGCTCGATCGACTGCCGGAGCACACAGGCGGTCGATCATGGTCAGGCCCCTGCGATACAGCGCAGGGGCTTTTTTTCGTCTTGCCATCGCGCGTTGCGTGTAAGGCGGTCCCGCCGCGTGCAATTTTTTCACGCCACGATGCCAGGGGTCGTCGCCAGCCGCGCCGTTCCGCGCCATCCGCCGAGTGGCACACTTCTCGCGTTGCAGAAGGGTTGAATTTCCCTACAAGGCGCTGCGCTGACGCAGCCCCATCCCCAAGGAGCCCTTCAATGACCGACAAGCCTTTCCTCTCAGACGTCAAGACATTGCGCGAGCGTGCCCGCAAGCACATCGATGATGGCGCCGTGACCGCGGGCTATGCCGCGGATCGCGATACCGTGCTGAAGCTGCTCAACGCTGCGCTGGCCACCGAAATCGTCTGCGTACTGCGCTATCGCCGACACTACTACATGGCCAAGGGGCCCAACTCGAAGAGCGTGGCCGATGAATTCCTGGCCCATTCCAATGAAGAGCAAGGCCATGCCGACCAGATCGCCGAGCGCATCGTCCAGCTTGGCGGCGAGCCAGACTTCGCACCCGACGGCCTGACCAGCCGCTCCCATGCTGAATATGTGGCGGGTACTTCGCTGACGGAAATGATCAAGGAAGACCTGGTGGCCGAGCGCATCGCCATCGACAGCTATCGCGAGATCATCCAGTTCCTGGGAGAACGCGATCCGACCTCACGCCGGATGATGGAGGGCATCCTGGCGGTGGAAGAGGAGCATGCCGACGAAATGGCTGACCTGCTCGCCCGCCAGGGCGGCTGAGGCGCAGGCGCGGCAGGCTGCCCCGCACTTGACCTTGATCAACCCCAGGTCGCAGGCAAGCCGATAACATTCGTCCTGTCATGGAGATGCGGGGGCGCTCTTCATGACTTGTCTACCCGTTTCCAGAATGGAAACTTCGCCCGCACCGGCTTGCCGGTGCGGGCGTTTTCTTATGCGCCCGACATGGGCCGCGTAAGGGACAAGCCCAAAGGGACCGATATGCAGAACGACGTGCTGCCAACTGTCGCAGCGGGAGCCAAGTCATGAATCGAAGTGTCGCCTGCGTCTGCGCTATGGCTGGCCTGGCGTTGATATTCACTGGCTGTGCCGGCGGGGAGCCGTCCTGGCAGCCCGAAAGCCGAGTCTCGACATCGAAATACATCAGCGGCGGCATGAAGGCGCTGAACTACACCCCTTACTACATTCATTCCTTCGAAGTTGAAGGTCCCGGCGAGGTCGGTGGTGGTGGCCCGAACATCATGCCAGCCGAATCCGATGGACACCCATCGGGGGGAGGAAAAGAAAGCTGCTGCATGACTTTCCCGCGCCAGTGGCAGCCCGATCTGCGCGTTACCGTGCGTTGGCTGGTTGAGAAGGTGAGGGACGGCAAGACCCCAGGCTATTGGTACAAGGCCGAAAACGTTCGCATCCCTCAGTACGATGGCTCCAAGACTGGCGGTGCCTGGGCCATCTTCCTGCCTGGTGATCGCGTCAAGCTAATGATTGCCGACGGCAATGCCAATGGTAATAACAGCGTCGATCGCAAGCACACTGCCGACGAGCCGGACGTTGCCCAAGGCGTGCGTGACGACGAATGGAATCTTAAATACCGACGGGGAGGTCTGAAATGGCGGTGGTGAAATGGCCAGACATGATGCCTGAAGGCGGTCGACTGGCGCAAAGTAAGGACGCCTGGGCATGGGGCGAGGGGACCGTGAGAGACCCATTGTGTGAATGTCCCCAGACCATTCATATCAATCTGTTCTTCGACGGCACCAACAACAACGACGACAAGAACAATAAGATGTGGCGAGACTCACTCTTCAAGACTCACACCAATGTGGCACGTTTGCATAGCGTTGCAAGGGACAAGCCGGATAGAGGCATTTTTTCGTTCTACATCCCGGGAGTGGGTACCCCGTCCCAGAGCTAGGGGAACTCGACTATTCCTCGAACGGCAAAGCTCTGGCCAAAGGCTTCGATCAGCGTTGCGTCTGGGGAATGATTCGGGTGCTCAATTCCGTGCAATATGCAATCACTCGGCGGAGCGATTTTCCCCTAGTTCGCGACAGCGAGGCCAAAGAGCTCTGTAATGCGGTCGCCGATGGTCGAGTGGGCAAGCTCATGGACAAGATTCGCATATTGGGTATCACCCATAGCAACCGCTTCGACGACGGTCCGCAGAGCCGGATGATCAAGAAGATCTGGATCAACGTCTTCGGCTTTTCGCGCGGGGCCGCGTCCGCCCGTGTCTTTGTCAGCAAGCTGATCAAGGAATGGGCGCCTGGCGGGCGGATCAGCGACCAGACGGGGCGGCGCGCGCTACCCTATGAGGTCAACTTCCTCGGGCTCTTTGACACGGTCGCCTCGGTGGGCCTGCCAGATTCGACTCGCGCCACGGTCGACCTGGATATGTTTGACGGGCATTTCCGCTTTGCCCGCGATGGTGCGCTGAATATACCCAAAGAAGTTCGCAGGTGCGCCCACTTCTACTCGATTCACGAGCAGCGCATGAGTTTTCCGCTCGACACTATCCGGATCGATGAAAGCTACCCCCAGACGCGGGGCCGCTGGGAGGTGGGTTATCCCGGCGTGCACTCCGACGTGGGCGATGCTCTCAATGAACAGGGCAAGGCGCGTGACGGCGACAGCAGCAAGCTCAGCCAGATTCCCCTGCATGACATGTACATCGCTGCGCTCAAGAGCGGCGTACCGCTGATGCTCGAGGAAGAGATTCGGAATTCCACTGCCCTGTCCGAAGATTTTGCGATCCACCCGGCGACGGTGGCAGCGTTCAACGACTGGCCGCACTCTTTTCAACGTATCGAGACGTGGAAGAGGCCTTGCGCTTTGGCATGGGTCAGCTGCTGAGCTGGCGTACCTTGCGCGCACAGATTGGCACCGGCCAGTATGTCACCGAGCGCACCTTCTTCCAGGCAGCGCCCGAGGATGCCAAGACGCCACGCAAGATCATGCTGGGTGTACAGGAGGCCGAACGCGACGACCCGGAATGCCAGCGCCTGAAGGCCGAGATTGCCCGGTTGGAGCAAGCAGCATACGTCGGCCGAGGCTGTGGCGCGCCTGGAGAAGGTCGCGATCGCCCTCTACGACGATTACGTGCACGACAGCTGGATCTGGTTCCGCATCCCGTTCTTCAATGAATATGCGCCGGGCGGCTATGGCTGGCCACGGGTGATATTCACCGGCAGAGACCAGCGTAGGCCCTATCTGGACTTGCACCGGCAACGAATCTGCCGGCCGCAAACGAGGGGCTTGCGGTGGCATAGCTTCGGGATGGGAGCAAAACCGCCTTTGCCGGTTTCAGCGTGGCGAATGCGCCACCGTCCACTGCCCTCACGCCGTCCACACTTGATGTCCCCCTGTGCCGGCATGTCCATATTTCCGTCCGATCTTATGCAAAAAACAGCAAAGGATCGGCGAAACCATTCGTTCCGTTCAGATAGCCCCCTCGGTAGTCTTGCTCCTGACACAAGTCCGCTACCCAAGGCGGACAAGGCAAGAGGCGCCTGGCGCCCATTCACGACACTGACGGGAGCAACACAAGATGATCCGCAAACTGGCTATCAGCCTGGCCGTACTTGGCGCCCTGAGCGCGGCGCAGACCGCGGCGGCTGCCAACCTGCTGAACGTTTCCTACGATCCGACGCGCGAGCTGTATGTCGATGTCAATGCCGCCTTTGCCAAGGCCTGGAAGGCCCAGGGCGGCGATGCCGTGACCGTGCGCCAGTCGCACGGCGGCTCGGGCAAGCAGGCGCGCTCGGTGATAGACGGGCTGGACGCTGACGTAGTCACGCTGGCGCTGGGCTATGACATTGATGCCATCGCGGAGAAAGGGCTGATCAAGCCGGACTGGCAGAAGCGCCTGCCGCACAACGCCTCGCCGTACACCTCGACCATCGTGTTCCTGGTGCGCAAGGGCAACCCCAAGGGCATCAAGGACTGGGGCGACCTGGTCAAGCCGGGCGTGCAGGTGATCACGCCCAATCCCAAGACCTCGGGCGGCGCACGCTGGAACTACCTGGCGGCGTGGGGCTATGCGCTGCGCCAGCCGGGCGGCAATGACGTCAAGGCGCGCGAGTTCGTGGGCGAGCTGCTCAAGCATGTGCCGGTGCTGGATTCGGGCGCGCGCGGCGCCACCACCACCTTTGTCGAGCGCGGCCTGGGCGATGTGCTGATCGCGTGGGAGAACGAAGCCATCCTGGCGATCAAGGAGCTGGGCCCGGACAAGTTCGACATTGTCGCGCCGTCGGTGTCGATCCTGGCCGAGCCGCCGGTGGCGGTGGTCGACAAGGTGGTCGACAAGAAGGGCACGCGCAAGGCGGCCGAGGCCTACCTGCAGTTCCTGTACACCGACGAGGGCCAGGAGATCGCGGCCAAGAACTACTACCGCCCGATCTCGCAGAAGGTGGCGGCCAAGTACGCGGCCAACTTTCCCAAGGTGAAGCTGTTCACCATCGATGAAGCCTTCGGCGGCTGGCAGAAAGCCCAGAAGACCCACTTTGCCGATGGCGGCACGTTCGATCAGATCTACCAGCCCGGCAAGAAATAAACCACGAGACCGGCGCGCCGGGCCGCGTGGGGCGGCCGCGGCGCCGACCGGTCCATCAGAAGAAGGAAGCCCGATGTCCATCCTGACGCTCTCCGGCAGCCCGTCGGTCCAGTCCCGCTCCGGCCTGGTGCTGGCGCACCTGCGTGCCGCGCTCGAGGCTGCCGGCGAACGCACCCGCCACCTCGACCTGCGCGAACTGCCCGCAGGCCCGCTGCTGGCGGCACGCGTGGACGACCCCGTCATCGCCGGGGCCACGCATGCCGTGTCCGAGGCGCAGGTGGTGGTACTGGCCACGCCGGTCTACAAGGCCGCCTACAGCGGCCTGCTCAAGGCCTTCCTGGACCTGCTGCCGCAGACTGGCCTGCGCGACAAGATCGTGCTGCCGATCGCCACCGGCGGCAGCCTGGCCCATGCGCTGGCGATCGACTACGCGCTGCGCCCGGTGCTGTCCGCGCTGGGCTCGCGCCAGATCCTGCCCGGCATCTTTGCCGTGGACCAGCAGATCGAATCCTTTGAAGCCGCCGGCGTGCGCCAGGCGCGCTTCGATGCCGCGCTGTCGGCACGCCTGGACGAGGGCGTGCTGCGCGTGCGCGATGCGCTGGCGCATTCGCGCATCGAGGTGCCGCTCGATGTGGTGCCCGGCGCCCTGGTCCAGCGCGCTGCCGCGATCGCGGTGGCCGAGCGATGTTCCGCCTGAACTGACTGATTGACGGAAGTGGCGCCGGCCTGCCCGGCGCCACGGCAGCGACGCCATGCCACCCGCCACGCGGGGCCGGCAGGGATGCGTGCTGCCGCAACCATCCTGGAATCAATCCGGCCAGCAGGGCATTGCCCCGGGCCATGGAGGACATCGCATGACACTGACCAACCCGTTGCGCACGGCCAGCCAGCGCCGCCGCCTGATTACCGCCGCGCTGGTGCTTGCCACCGGCCTGGCCTATGGGCTACTGCCCGGCCGCGCCGAAGCGCAGTCGAAGAACATCGATCCCAAGGTGCTGCGCATCGGCTACCAGAAGTACGGCACGCTGACGCTGCTGAAGGCGCGCGGCACGCTGGAAAAGCGCCTGGCGCCGCAAGGCATCACCGTCAAATGGACCGAGTTCCCCGCCGGCCCGCAACTGCTTGAGGGGCTGAACGTCGGTGCCGTCGATTTCGGCACCGTCGGCGAGGCGCCGCCGATCTTTGCGCAGGCCGCGGGGGCGCAACTGGTCTACGTCGGCAATGAGCCGCCGGCGCCGGTGGCCGAGGCCATCGTCGTGCCCAAGGGTTCGGCGATCCGCTCGGTGGCGGAACTGCGCGGCAAGCGCGTGGCGCTGAACAAGGGCTCGAACGTGCATTACCTGCTGGTGCGCCAGCTGGAGAAAGCCGGCATCCCTTACAGCGAGATCCAGCCGGTCTACCTGCCGCCGGCCGATGCGCGTGCCGCCTTCGAGCGCGGCGCGGTCGATGCCTGGGTGATCTGGGACCCGTTCCTCGCGGCTGCCGAGAAGCAGCTGGTTGCGCGCGTGCTCGCCGATGGCCGCGGCGCGGACGGCAAGAACGTGGTCAGCAACCACCAGTTCTACCTGGCCTCGCGCCCCTATGCACAAGCCAAGCCGGAGATCGTCAGCCTGATCCTGGACGAACTGGCCACGCTGGGCACCTGGGCGCAAAACAACCCCAAGGAGGCCACCACGGTGCTGACCGGCGAAACCGGGCTGCCGGCCGATGTGCTTGAGCTCGCCGTCTCGCGCTTCTCGTACGGCGCACGCCCGGTCAGCGCCGGGGTGCTGGCCGAGCAGCAGCGCATCGCCGACGCCTTCCACTCGCTCAAGCTGATCCCCAGGCCAGTCAAGGTGGCCGATGCGCGCTGGGACGTGCCGCAGCAGCAGGCGAAGCGATAGCCACCTCCATCGGCAGGAACAATAGGACAACGACATGCAAGTATTCTGGTTCATCCCCACCCACGGCGACAGCCGCTACCTCGGCACTTCGGAAGGCGCGCGCGAGGTCAGCTTCGATTACCTGAAGCAGGTTGCCGTGGCCGCCGATACGCTGGGCTACGAAGGCGTGCTGATCCCGACCGGGCGCTCGTGCGAAGACCCATGGGTGGCGGCATCGGCGCTGGCGGCCGTCACGCAGCGCCTGAAATTCCTGGTCGCGGTGCGCCCCGGCCTGATGGCGCCGACGCTGGCCGCACGGATGGCGGCAACCTTCGACCGCATTTCCAACGGCCGGCTGCTGATCAACCTGGTCACCGGCGGCGATACCGCCGAGCTGGAAGGCGACGGCCTGTTCCTGGACCACGCCGCGCGCTACGAGGCCTCGGCCGAGTTCCTGCGCATCTGGCGCCAGGTGCTGGCCGCCAGCCATGACGGCGACAAGGTGGATTTCGAGGGCAAGCACCTGTCCGTGAAGGGTGCCACCGTCCTCTATCCGCCGCTGCAGCAGCCGCATCCGCCGGTGTACTTCGGCGGGTCGTCGGCGCCGGCGCATGCGCTGGCCGGCGAGCAGGTCGATACCTACCTGACCTGGGGCGAGCCGCCCGCTGACGTGGCGCAGAAGCTCGACGAGGTGCGCCGGCAGGCCGCGCGCCATGGCCGCACGGTGAAGTTCGGTATCCGCCTGCATGTGATCGTGCGCGAGACCGAAGCCGCCGCCTGGGTTGCGGCGGACGACCTGATCAGCCGGCTCGATGACGAGACCGTGGCGCGTGCGCAAGCCGTGTTCGCCAAGATGGATTCTGAAGGGCAGCGCCGCATGGCCGCGCTGCACGCGGGCGGCGCGCGCCGCACGCGCGAGGCGCTGGAGATCAGCCCAAACCTGTGGGCCGGCGTTGGCCTGGTGCGCGGCGGTGCCGGCACCGCGCTGGTGGGCGATCCGCACACCGTGGCCGAGCGCATGCGCGAATACGCCGAGCTGGGCATCGACACCTTCGTGCTGTCCGGCTACCCGCACCTGGAAGAGGCCTACCGCTTTGCCGAACTGGTGTTCCCGCTGCTGCCGCGCTCGGTGCGCGACAAGCTGCCGGGCAAGGTGCTGTCGGGCCCGTTCGGTGAAGTCATGGCGACTGGCATCGTGCCGCGCGCCGCGCAGAGCTGAGGGGAGGGCAATCATGAACGCTCCTCTATTGCAGCCGCTGCGCCAGGGACCTCGGGCGCTGGCGCGCGCGCTGGCTCCGTGGATCGTGCCGGTGCTGCTGATCGTGGTCTGGCAACTGGCCTCGCGGAACGGCTGGCTCTCCAGCCGCGTGTTGCCGGCCCCGCTGGCGGTGGTGCAGGCCGCCTGGGAGCTGGCGCGCTCGGGCGAGCTGTGGAAGCACGTCGGGGTCAGCACCTGGCGCGCGCTGGTGGGGTTTGCCATCGGCGGCGGGCTGGGGCTGCTGCTGGGGCTGCTGACCGGCACCTTCCGCACCGCGGCCACGCTGCTCGACAGCACGCTGCAGATGGTGCGCAATATCCCGGCGCTGGCCTTGATCCCGCTGGTGATCCTGTGGTTCGGCATCGACGAGACCGCCAAGCTGTTCCTGGTGTCGCTGGGCGTGTTCTTCCCGGTCTACCTGAACACGTATCACGGCATCCGCTCGGTCGATACGGGGCTGGTGGAGATGGCGCGCAGCTACGGCCTGTCCGGCTGGCAGCTGTACCGCGAGGTCATCCTGCCCGGCGCGCTGCCGGGCATCCTGGTGGGCGTGCGTTTCGCGCTCGGGTTGATGTGGGTGGTGCTGATCGTGGCGGAGACCATCTCCGCGCAATCGGGCATTGGCTACATGACCATGAACGCGCGTGAGTTCCTGCAAACCGACGTGGTGCTGGTGGGCATCCTGCTCTATGCGCTGCTGGGCAAGCTGGCCGACTGGCTGTCGCGCGGGCTGGAGCGCTACTGGCTGCGCTGGCATCCGGGCTACGCCGCGGCCTGACCGGCCCGTCGCCCCAATCAAGCAAGGAGATCGAGATGCAGATGTATCCGGTAGAACAGGCTGCGCTGGTGGAACTGGAAGCGGGCCTCGCGCGCCGCGAGGCGGCACAGCCGGCGGCGGAGGCGCCGCGCAAGGCAGGCGGCGTGGCGCTGCACGTGCGCCAGGTGGTCAAGCGCTATGACGGCCGCGAAGTGCTGCACAACGTGGCGCTGGACGTGGCGCCGGGCGAGTTCCTGGCGATCGTCGGGCGCAGCGGCTGCGGCAAGAGCACGCTGCTGCGGCTGGTGGCGGGACTGGAAGCAGCCGATGGCGGCAGCATCACCGTCGACGGTGAATCCGCGGCGAAGGGCCGCGCGCGGCACGCCGACGTGCGCGTGATGTTCCAGGACGCAAGGCTGCTGCCGTGGAAGCGCGTGCTGGACAACGTCGCGCTGGGCCTGCCGCGCGCACGCCGCGGTGAAGCCGCCGATGTGCTGGCGCAGGTGGGCCTGGCCGACCGCGCCAGGGAGTGGCCCGCACGCCTGTCCGGCGGCCAGCGCCAGCGCGTGGCCCTCGCGCGCGCGCTGGTCCACCATCCACAGCTGTTGCTGCTGGATGAACCGCTGGGCGCGCTGGATGCGCTCACGCGCATCGAGATGCAGGGGCTGATCGAATCGCTGTGGCGCCGCCTTGGCTTCACGGCGCTGCTGGTCACGCACGATGTGTCGGAAGCTGTGGCGCTGGCCGACCGCATCGTGCTGATCGAGGACGGCCGCATTGCCATGGATGAGCGCGTGGCGCTGGCGCGCCCGCGCGAACGCGGCGCGGCGGGCTTTGCGCAGCTGGAGGCCGCGGTGCTGCAGCGGGTGATGCGGCAAGTGCCGCAGGCGCAGGTACCGTCGCATGCAGGTGCGCATGCCGACCCGGCCGCCACGACCGCGCCGCTGAAGGTGAGCTGGGCAGCGTGACCGTGCCACCCGCGGCAATGTGCGCCGCGCATATCGACAGGCCGTAATCTTCATTCGCTCGCGCGCGCTGACCTCCTATCATGAGCAGGCAGGCCGATGCAGTGCGACCGCACAGAGGGCGCATGAAGCGCCCGTCATCACTAATCCGACCAAGGGGCCGAGGGGCCCGGTCAACCCAAGGAATGCCATGCCAGGCGTGCATGAACCCGCGGGCGCAGTGCCTGCGCTCCAACGTTATCTGGAATCGCTGCCGCGCCAGCCGCTGGCTGACCGGCAATTGTGGCGCGACGCGCGCGGGCAGGTGCAGGGCCAGTTCTTCAACTGCTCGCTGACCAGCGCGTTCGAGCCGCTGGTGACGCTGGCAGACCGGCAGCTGGTGGCGCATGAAGGTTCGATCCACACCTACGCAGAGGACGGCGTGGGCCTGGCGGCATGGAAGCTGTTTGCGATGGCGGCCGACGACAACACCCTGGTGTCGCTGGACCGGCTTTCGCGCCTGCTGCATGCCATCAACTACTTTGCCGCCGAAGGCGAGCACAAGCTGGTGCTGAACGTGCATAACCGGCTGCTGGCCGCGGTCACCGACGACCACGGCGCTGTCTTCCGGCGCGCATTGCAGTCGCTGGGCCTGCCGCTGGAGCGCTTTGTGATCCAGGTGCCGGCCAGCGCCAATGACGACCTGGCATTGCTGTTGCATGTCGTTGGCAACTATCGGCGCAACGGTTTCGCGGTAAGCCTGCAGGCGTCGGATCCGGCGGAAGCCGGTGCGCTGATGGCGCACGCGTTGCCGGACTGGCTCAAGCTGGACATGCGCCGCACCTGGACCGACCGTCAGCTGTCGGGCCTGCGTGCCAGCGCGGCCAACGCTGGCGTAACGCTGATCGGGCGGCGCCTGCAGAGCGCCGAAAGCATCGAGCGCCTGCAGGCCGCGGGCATCGGCCTGGGGCAGGGCGCCTTCGCCGGCGCGCCGGTCAGTGCGGCAGGGCTGCGCACAGGCCTGGCGAGCGCCGCGCATGCATTGGACAAGGAGGTGGTATGACCCAAGCGAACCGGCTATCCGGCGGCCATGGCACGCGCCTGGACATTCCGCGGCACCTGCAGGTGCTGACCGTGCCGGGGCTGCACGGCAGCGGCCCGGGACACTGGCAGAGCCGCTGGGAGCAGCGCTTCCCCGACTGGCAGCGGGTGGAGCAGCACGACTGGTCGCGCCCCAGCCTGCCGCTGTGGGCCGAGCGCGTCTCCGAAGGCGTGATGCGCGCCCAGCGCGTGGCCGCGCGCGGCGCGGTGCTGGTGGCGCACAGCTTCGGCTGCCTGGCGTCGTTGCGCCAGGCGGCGCTGGATCCGGTCGGCATTGCCGGCGCATTGCTGGTGGCGCCGGCCGATCCGGACAAATTTGGCGTGGCGGCGCTGCTGCCGACCTACCGGCTGCCGTTCCCGACCATCCTGGTCGCCAGCCGCAACGACCCCTGGATGCCGCAGCGCACCGCTTTCAGCTGGGGCACGCTGTGGGGCAGCGAACTGGTCGATGCGGGCAGCCTGGGCCACATCAATGCCGATTCCGCACTGGGCGAGTGGCCTGAAGGCCTCGCGCTGCTCGATACCCTGGTCCAGCGCATCGCGCAGGCAGGCGATGCCGGCTCCGTAAGTGAGTCATCCGGCGCCTGGGAGACGGGCATCGAGGTGGTGTCTACCGTCCCTTATATCTAAACCGTCTAAGAAAATTCATAAAGATTCGTTCTGTTTATAAGGACGACTCTGCAGAATCTGTCTCGTAAGCCGGCGCAATATGCGCTGGCGTCATAAAGAACGGCCCGCCGGGTGCCAGCCATCAGGGTCCGGCGGCGCACCGCTCACAGACGAGACGACATGCCTCCATCCATTTCCCTGGCGGACACGCCGCCAGCCGCCCCTCGCGCCCCTGATTCCGGCGCCGCGCGCGCGCCGCGCAGCCCGTCCAGGCAGCGCTTTACGGTGCTCCCCGGCTTCGGCCTGTCGCTGGGCTTCACGCTGTTCTACCTGACGCTGATCGTCCTGATCCCGCTGTCGGCCACGTTCCTGAAGACCTTCACGATGACGTGGGACGCGTTCTGGACTTCGGTCACGGCGCCGCGCGTGGTGGCGTCGCTGCAGCTGAGCTTTGGCGCGTCGCTGGTGGCGGCCATCGTCAATACGGTGTTCGGGCTGGTGGTGGCCTGGGTGCTGGTGCGCTACCGCTTCCCGGGCAAGCGCCTGATCGACGCGCTGGTGGACCTGCCGTTCGCGCTGCCCACGGCGGTGGCCGGTATCGCGCTGACGGCGCTGTTTGCCGGCAATGGCTGGATCGGCCGCTATCTCGAGCCGCTTGGCATCAAGGTCGCGTTCACGCCGCTGGGGGTGGTGGTGGCGCTGACCTTTATCGGCCTGCCGTTCGTGGTGCGCACGGTGCAGCCGGTGCTGGAGGATGTTGAGCAGGAGCTGGAGGAGGCCGCTGCCAGCCTCGGCGCCAACCGCCTGCAGACTTTCCAGCGCGTGATCCTGCCCGCCATCCTGCCGGCGCTGCTGACGGGGTTTGCGCTATCGTTCGCGCGCGCCACCGGCGAGTACGGCTCGGTGGTCTTTATCTCCGGCAACATGCCGATGGTGTCGGAGATCGCACCGCTGATGATCTATTCCAAGCTGGAGCAATACGACTACGCCGGCGCCACCGCGGTGGCGGTGGTGATGCTGGTGATTTCCTTCGGGCTGCTGTTGCTGATCAACCTGCTGCAGGCCTGGACGCGCCGCCATCAATCCGGTGTGCGCGCCGCGCTGGCACCTGAAGCGCCCGCCACGGGCAAGGAGTTCTGACATGGCCGGCGCAGTTGCGGGACGCCTGGGCGGGCAAGGCAACGCCCCGGCCCATCACAGGTTTGACGCCACCGGCGAAGCGCCGTGGGTGCGCTACACGCTGATCACGGTGGCGGTGCTGTTCCTCACGCTGTTCCTGTTCGTGCCGCTGGCTTCGGTGTTCTATGAAGCCTTGCGCAAGGGCGTGCAGACCTACTGGGAAGCGTTGATCGAGCCCGACGCACTCGCCGCGATCCAGCTCACGCTGACAGTGGCGGCGATCGCGGTGCCGCTGAACGTGGTGTTCGGCGTGGCGGCGGCCTGGGCCATCGCCAAGTTCGACTTCCGCGGCAAGAACCTGCTGATCACGCTGATCGACCTGCCGTTCTCGGTGTCGCCGGTGATCTCCGGCCTGGTCTACGTGCTGCTGTTCGGTGCGCAGGGCTGGCTGGGGCCGTGGCTGGAAGCGCACGACATCAAGATCATGTTCGCGGTGCCGGGCATCGTGCTGGCCACCATCTTCGTGACCTTCCCCTTTGTTGCGCGCGAGCTGATCCCGCTGATGCAGGCGCAGGGCAGTGAAGAGGAAGAGGCCGCGATCGTGCTGGGCGCCTCGGGCTGGCAGACCTTCCGCCATATCACGCTGCCCAATATCCGCTGGGGCCTGCTGTATGGCGTGATCCTGTGCAATGCGCGGGCGATGGGCGAGTTCGGCGCGGTCTCGGTGGTATCGGGCCATATCCGCGGACTGACCAACACCATGCCGCTGCATGTTGAGATCCTCTACAACGAGTACAACTTCGCGGCGGCCTTTGCGGTGGCTTCGCTGCTGACGCTGCTGGCGCTGGTCACGCTCGGCATCAAGACGCTGGTGGAATTGCGCGCCCGCAAGGAAATCGAAGAGGCTGCACCAGAGCGGCCGCTGGCAAGTTTGCAAGGACAAGCATCATGAGCATCCAGGTCAAGAACGTAGAGAAGCGCTTTGGCGACTTTGTCGCGCTGGACAACGTCTCGCTCGATTTCGACGAAGGCGAGCTGACCGCGCTGCTGGGGCCGTCCGGCTGCGGCAAGACCACGCTGCTGCGCATCATCGCCGGCCTGGAGCGCGCCGATGCGGGCCAGATCGTGCTGGCCGGGCGCGATGCCTCGGACCAGCATGTGCGCCAGCGCCAGGTGGGTTTCGTGTTCCAGCACTATGCGCTGTTCAAGCATATGAGCGTGTTCGAGAACGTGGCCTTCGGCCTGCGCGTCAAGCCGCGCGCCGAGCGCCCGGGCGAAGCGCAGATCCGCGACAAGGTGCGTTCGCTGCTGGAGCTGGTGCAGCTCGACTGGCTCGCCGACCGCTACCCGTCGCAGCTCTCCGGCGGCCAGCGCCAGCGTATCGCGCTGGCGCGCGCGCTGGCGGTGGAGCCGCGCGTGCTGCTGCTGGACGAACCGTTCGGCGCGCTCGATGCCAAGGTGCGCAAGGAGCTGCGCCGCTGGCTGCGCCGCCTGCACGATGAACTGCACGTGACCAGCGTGTTCGTCACCCATGACCAGGAAGAAGCGCTGGAAGTGGCCGACCAGGTGGTGCTGATGAACCGCGGCCATGTGGAGCAGTACGGCTCGCCCGAGGCGGTCTACAACCATCCGGCCACGCCCTTCGTGTTCGGCTTCCTCGGCAACGTGAACCTGTTCCATGGCCGCCTGGAAGTGGGCGAGAGCGGCGGCCTGCTGCATACCGGCGAGGCGGTGCTGCCGGTGGTCGGCAGCGGCCATGAAGCCGCCGGCGACGCGGTGGCCTATGTGCGCCCCCATGACCTCGACCTGGAACGCTATTCGCCCGGCGCCGACGGCATCGCCGTGACGCTGCGCCGCGCGCTGACGCTGGGCCCGGTGGCGCAGCTTGAACTCGAACGTGAAGACAACCAGGACGTGATCGAAGTCGCGCTGCCGCTGGAGCGCTTCCGCCATGCGGGCTTCCGCGAAGGCGAACTGCTCGCGGTGCGCCCGCGCCAGCTGCGTGTGTTCACGCAACCGCGTACCACGTCCACCCAACAAGAAAAGGCGACGTCATGAACTTCCAGCAACTCCGATCGATCCGCGAGGCGGTGCGCCGCCAGTTCAACCTGACCGAAGTCGCCAACGCGCTCTACACCTCGCAGCCCGGCGTGTCGCGCCAGATCCGCGAGCTGGAAGAAGAACTGGGGGTGGAGATCTTCGAGCGCTACGGCAAGCGCCTGACCGGCCTGACCGAGCCCGGGCGCGAGATCGTGCGCATCGTCGAACGCCTGCTGCTGGAGGCCGAGAACCTGCGCCAGGCCGGCGACGAATACGCCGGCCGCCATACCGGCCGCCTGACCGTTGCCACCACCCACACCCAGGCACGCTATGCACTGCCGCGCGTGGTGCAGGCCTTCCGCCGCGAATACCCGCATGTGACGCTGGCACTGCAGGAGGCGTCGCCCACGCATATCGTTGAGCTGCTGCTGACGGGGCAGGCCGATATCGGCATCGCCACCGAGGCCCTGGCCACCGAGGCCGGGCTGACCTCGTTCGAGGCCTACAGCTGGCAGCACGTGCTGGTGGTCTCGCCCGGCCATCCGCTCACGCGCTTGCCCGAGCCCACGCTCGAAGACGTGGCCGGCTTCCAGCTCATCACCTACGACGCCGGCTTCACCGGCCGCCGCAAGATCGACAGCGCCTTTGCCGAGGCCGGCCTGCAGCCGGAGATCGTGCTGACCGCGCTGGACGCCGACGTGATCAAGACCTACGCCGAACTGGACCTGGGCGTGGGCATCATTGCCTCGATGGCCTATGACGAGCGCAAGGATTCCGGCCTGGTGCGGATCTCGGCCGACCACCTGTTCGCGCCCAACACCACCAGCGTGGCGGTGCGGCGGGGTGCCTACCTGCGCGGCTATGCGCACGCCTTTATCAACATGTTTGCGCCGCACCTGTCGCCCGACACCGTCAGCAGCGCGCTGTCCGAGCAGGAGCGCCAGGCCCTGGCGGCCTGATTCCGGCCTGGTTGCGGACGGCCGTCAGGCGGCGCAGGGGCCACCCGAGCGCCGCCGGCCTGCGCCGTCCGCCCCGGCACGGTGCCGTTCGCGCCCCGTGCCCGCCGTTCGTCGCAAGAGACTTTCTTCGTGCCCGGGTGAGGGGTACATTGCTTGCACGTGCCCGCGGCTTGCCGTCCGGCGAGCGCCGCACGTGCACCGCAGTGCAACAAAGCTTGCGCGCGGCCGCCGGTCTGCAAGGGCCGGACAAGGGAGAGAGAGACGATCATGCGCGACGACGAACCGCTGCTGCGCTGGCAGTGGCGCGGCTATGCCCGCAACCACCAGCATCCCCGCAACCTGCTGCTGCATATCGTGGCCGTGCCGATGTTCATGGCTGGCACCGTGCTGGGCCTCTACGGCCTGTTGCGCCTGAGCCTGCCGGCGGTGGCGCTGGGGCTGGTGTGCATGGGCATGTCGATGGCCCTGCAGGGCCGGGGGCACCGGCTGGAAGCCCACGCGCCGGAACCGTTTGCCGGGCCGGCGGACATCGCCGGCCGCATCCTGGCCGAGCAGTGGATCACCTTCCCGCGCTATGTGCTGTCCGGCCAATGGTGGCGCGCGCTGGCCGGCCGGCGTGCCGGGCAGGGCGGCTGAGGTGGCCAGCGCTGCCCGCCTCATCACATTCCCGCATTGCGCCAGGCTCAGTCCGCGCTAACATGAACGCCATGGACCGCTGCTTCTCCAACGTCGCCACCGCCATCCCCTCCCGGCTCAATATCCTCGGCCGCGACCTTCTGTTCGTGCTGTGCATGAACTCGGTGATCGCCATCAGCCTGAACTACGGCTTCCAGACCGGCGGCAGCCTGTGGCACAACTTTGTCTACAGCCAGCTGATCGGCCTGTCGATCTGGGTGCTGATCGACATTCCGCGCGTGGTGATCTGGTGGAACGACCGGCCGCGCCGCTGGCCGTTCCTGCTGCTGGCCGCCGCCGCGGTGCCCGCGGGCGTGGTGTTCGGCAGCTGGGCCACGCGCGTGGCACTGGACCTGCCGCCCAAATCCGCGGACGAAGCCGGCGGCATGCTGCGCATGTGCCTGGTGGTGGGCATGCTGGCCGCGGCCTCGATGATCTATTTCTACTGGTCGCGCGAGAAGCTCGCGTCGCTCGAGCGCCAGGCCGCGCTGGACGCCCTGCAGCGCGAGGAAGCCGAAAAGCAGCTGGTGCGCGCGCAGCTGATGGCGCTCCAGGCGCAGATCGAGCCGCATTTCCTGTTCAACTCGCTGGCCAACCTCGACGGGCTGATCGCCACCGACCCGCCCGCCGCGCGCCAGCTGCTGCAGCGCCTGATCGGTTTCCTGCGCATGTCGCTGGCGCATACCCGCGCCGAGCAATGCACGCTGCGGCAGGAGTTCGAGCTGCTGAGCAGCTACCTGGACATCCAGGGCATGCGCTTCGGCCAGCGGCTCTCGTTCGACATCGACCTGCCGCGCGAACTGGCGAAGGTGGAGATCCCGCCCATGCTGATCCAGCCGCTGGTGGAAAACGCGGTCACGCACGGCATCGAGCCCTGCATGATCGGCGGCCATATCCGGCTGTCGGCGCGCGCGGCCGGCGACAATGCGGTGCAGGTCATCATCGCCGATACCGGCGTGGGCTTCGGCCATGCCTCGGGCAAGGGCTCGGGCCTGGGCATTACGCACGTGCGCGAGCGGCTGGCGCGTATCTTTGGCGCGGCGGCCTCCATGCAGATGGAAGAGAACACCCCGAGAGGCGTGGTGGTGCGGCTGACGCTGCCGCTGGAGCGCCCGGCCGAAGCGCCCACCCTGACCCAGACAGTCACCAGCGTGCCGGAGGGCATGCCAGTATCGACGCCGGCCATGCAACGGCTCTGAGGCGCACCGCCTGCCAGCACGCCTGACAAGACGAACGGCTGGCACCGCCCGTGGGCGGTGCCGCTGACAACGTCAGGACCCATCCACCACCCCAACGCCCCCATGACCCCGACCCTTCTGATCGCCGACGACGAAGCGCTGCTGGCGCGCGTGCTGGAATCCGAACTGATGTCGCTGTGGCCCGAGGCCCGTATCGTTTCCGTGGTCCACGACGGCGTGGCCGCGCTGGCGGCGGCACGCGAGCACCAGCCGCGGGTGGCCTTCCTGGATATCCGCATGCCGGGAATGAGCGGCATGGACGTGGCGCGCGAACTGATCGAATTCGACACCCCGCCGCTGGTGGTCTTCGTGACCGCATACGACCAGTTCGCGCTGGAGGCGTTCGAGCGCGCCGCGGTGGACTATGTGCTCAAGCCGGTCCAGCGCGAACGGCTTGAGGCCACGGTGCAGCGCCTGAAGGACCGCCTGGCCGGCCCCGCCGACGATGAAGACACCGAGGCCGAAGCCTCGATCGCGGAGACGGACCGGCTTGGCCAGCTGCTGGCGCGGCTGGAATCGCTGGAGCATGCCACGCCAGGCCCGGGCGGCGCGCCGCAGCGGCAGTACCTGCGCTTTATCAAGGCACTGGTGGGGCAGGAGGTGCGCATCATCCCCGTGGACGAAGTCATCTACCTGGAGGCCACCGACAAGTACGTCAACGTGGTCTCCGGCGCCGGCGAAGCGCTGATCCGCACCAGCCTGCGCGAGCTGACGCAGCAGCTGGACCCGGAGCGCTTCTGGCAGGTGCACCGCGGCACCGTGGTCAATATCACCTGCGTGGCCAGCGCGGTCAATCAGTCGCTGGGACGGCTGTCGCTGCGGCTGCGCGACCGTCCTGAACTGCTGCCGGTGGCGCGACAGTACGCGCACCTGTTCAAGCAGATGTGAGGCATGCCCGCGGGCGGCGTGGCCGCCACCTGGCTGCAGAGGGCAGGGCTTTTCCTCTATGATGCGGGCTTCGGCCCGTATTTTTTGGGCTGCCGCCTCCTGTCCTGCCGCATAGCCCCTGCCACCAGCGCCATGTCCACCGCCGCACTCGATCCCACGCGCAATCCCCTTCGTCATGACGCCCAGGTGATCGGGCTGGTTGGCCTGGCCCACGGGGTCTCCCACTTCTACCACCTGCTGCTGGCTCCGCTGTTCCCGTGGATCAAGGCGGAATTCGGCCTGAGCTATGCCGAGCTGGGCCTGCTGATGACGGTGTTCTTCGCGGTCTCGGCGGTGGTGCAGACCGCGTCCGGCTTTGTGGTCGACCGCTTCGGCGCGCGGCCGGTGCTGTTCGCCGGGCTGGCCTTCCTGGGCGCCGCGGCCTTGCTGCTGTCGACCAGTTCAGGCTACGCCGCACTGTTGTTCGGCGCGGCCGTGGCGGGGTTGGGCAACGGTGTATTCCACCCGGCCGACTTCACGCTGCTGAACAAGCATGTGTCGCAGCCCCGGCTGGGCCATGCGTTCTCGGTGCACGGCATTTCCGGCAACCTGGGCTGGGCCGCGGCGCCGCTGTTCCTGGTGGCGGTCGCCAACCTGGCCAGCTGGCGCGTGGCGCTGGCGGCGGCCTCGGCGGTGGCCTTTATCGTGCTGGCCGTGCTGGTAGTGCTGCGCCATGTGCTGGACCCGCGCGAAGTGCAGGGCGCCGTGGGCCGGCCCGCGGCCAAGGCTGCGGCAGGGGTGGCCACAGCCGGCGGCAGCGTGCTGGGCTTCCTGCGGCTGCCGCAGGTATGGGTGTGCTGGGCTTTCTTCCTGCTGACCACGTTCTCCGCAGCCGGCATCCAGAGCTTTGCCCCGACCGCGCTGACCTACCTGTACGGCATGCCCTTCACGCTGGCGACCGCGTCCTACACCATCTACATGCTGTGCAGCGCCGGCGGCATGATCGTCGGCGGCTTTGCCGCCGGCCGCACCAGCAACCATGACCGGCTGATCGCGGTGAGCTTCACGGTGTCGGGGCTGATGGCGGTGCTGGTCGGGCTGAACCTGGTGCCGGCGCTGCTGGTGCCGGTGCTGATGGGCGTGATCGGCTTTGGCGCCGGTACCGCCGGGCCGTCGCGTGACCTGCTGGTGCGCGCCGCCGCCCCCGCCGGTGCCACCGGGCGCGTCTATGGCGTGGTCTACTCGGGCCTGGATATCGGCCTGGCGTGCGGCCCGCTGTTCTTCGGTGCGCTGATGGATGCAAAGCTGCCGGCCTGGGTGTTCTTCATGATCGGCGGTTTCCAGCTGCTGTCGATCTTCACCGCGGTGACAGTGGGCAACGGCAACCGCTCGCGCCGCGGCGCGGCGGCGGGCCAGGCGGAGGCCGCCTAGCCCGGGCCGGGCCACCCAAGCACCGCCTTCCGAATTCGATCGCCTGAGGATGCTTTCATGTCAATGACGCCGGCCAATACCACCCAGCCTGACGATTCCGAACACGGCACGCCGCTGCCGGGCGGCCATATCCTGGTCGATGCGCTGCTGGCGCACGGCGCCGAGCTGGCCTTCGGCGTGCCGGGCGAAAGCTACCTGGCCGTGCTCGACGGCTTCCACCGCCGCCGCGACCAGTTGCGCTTCATCATCTGCCGCCAGGAGGGCGGGGCCGCGGTGATGGCCGAGGCCTACGGCAAGCTGACCGGCCGCCCCGGGCTGGCCTTCTGCACGCGCGGGCCGGGCGCCACCAATGCCAGTATCGGCGTGCACACCGCCTTCCAGGACTCGACGCCGATGATTCTGTTCATCGGCCAGGTCGGCACCGACTTCATGGACCGGGAGGCCTTCCAGGAAATCGACTACCGCCGCATGTTCGGCCAGATGGCCAAGTGGGTGGCGCAGATCGACCGGGTCGAACGCATCCCCGAATACATTGCGCGCGCCTACCAGACCGCCACCTCGGGCCGTCCGGGCCCGGTGGTGCTGGCGCTGCCCGAAGACATGCTGGCGCAGACTGCCGCCGTGCCGCAGTTGCAGGCCTACCAGCGCGTCATGAGCTGGCCCGGCGAGGCCGACCTGGCGCGGCTGGCCGAGATGCTCGACGCCGCCGAGCGTCCCTTCGTGCTGGCCGGCGGCAGCGGCTGGACGCCGCAGGCCTGCGCCGACCTGCAGGCCTTTGCCGAGCGCTTCGCGCTGCCGGTGGGCTGCGCCTTCCGCGGCCAGGACCTGTTCGACAACCGCCATCCCAACTACGCCGGCGATGTCGGCATCGGCATCAACCCGGCGCTGGCCGAGCGCGTCCGCAACGCCGACCTGGTGCTGGCCGTCGGCCCGCGCCTGGGTGAGATGACCACCGGCGGCTACGCGCTGATCGCCGCGCCGCGTCCCGCGCAAAAGCTGATCCACGTGCACGCCGGCGCCGAGGAACTGGGCAGCGTCTACCAGGCCGACCTGATGATCCAGGCCTCGATGCCGGCCATCGCCGCGCGCCTGGCCGGCCTGCAGCCTCCCGCCGAGCCGCGCTGGCAGGCGTGGACAGAAGCCACGCACGCCGACTACGAACGCTACCTGCAGCCGCCCCCATTTACTGGACAGGGCGTCGACATGGCCGAAGTCATCCGCACGCTGGACCAGCTGCTGCCG
This sequence comes from Cupriavidus sp. FW306-01-F10A, assembly GCF_058782785.1. Lineage (NCBI taxonomy): Bacteria > Pseudomonadati > Pseudomonadota > Betaproteobacteria > Burkholderiales > Burkholderiaceae > Cupriavidus > Cupriavidus sp. FW306-01-F10A. The sequence continues at coordinate 116,771 of NZ_JBYSYA010000008.1, read as the reverse complement.
GCCGACGCGGTCGTGACCAATGGCGCCGGCAACTACGCCGGCTGGCTGCACCGGTATTTCCACTACCGCCCGTTCACCAGCGGCGGCCGCGGCCAGCTGGCCCCGACCAGCGGCGCGATGGGTTATGGCGTGCCGGCGGCGGTCGGCGCCAAGATCGCGTTCCCGCAACGCACCGTGGTGGCGCTGGCCGGCGATGGCTGCTTCCTGATGAATGGCCAGGAACTGGCTACGTCGATGCAGTACCAGGCGCCGGTGATCTTCATCGTCGTCAACAACGGCATGTACGGCACCATCCGGATGCATCAGGAGCGCGAATACCCGACCCATGTCTCGGGCACCGAGCTGCACAACCCCGACTTTGCCGCGCTGGCGCGCGCCTATGGCGCGCGCGGCGCCACCGTGACCACGACCGAAGCCTTTGCCCCGGCATTGCGCGAGGCATTGGCCGCGCCGGTCTCCACGCTGATCGAGATCCAGGTGGACCCGGACGTGATCACGCCGCGCACCACGCTGAGCGCCATCCGCGCGCAGGCGCTGGCCAGCCAGCAACAGTGAGGCCGAGCTGCCCGACCGGATACTTTCTTACCTATCAGGAGACCATCGATGAAGCCTGTCACCACCGACCTGTGCGACGCGCATGAAGACCGCCTTGCCGACGGCACCTTGCGCGTGATGGCGCCGGTGTTTCGCGCCTTCGGCAAGCAGGGCGCCTTTGCCGGCCCCGCGGCTACGCTCAAGGTGTTCGAAGACAACTCGCTGGTGCGCACCGCGCTGGAAGCGCCGGGGCAGGGCCGCGTGCTGGTGATCGACGGCGGCGGCTCGCTGCGCTGCGCGCTGGTGGGCGGCAACCTTGGCCTGCTGGCCGAGAAGAACGGCTGGGTCGGCATCGTCGTCAACGGCTGCATCCGCGATACCGCCGAGCTGGACGTGTGCGACATCGGCATCCGCGCGCTCGCCGTGCATCCGCAGAAAAGCCAGAAGCGCAACGTCGGCGAAAGCGACGTCGCGGTGCAGATGCCCGGCGCGGTGGTGCGCCCGGGCAACTGGATCTACGTCGATGCCGACGGCGTGCTGGTCTCGGACGAAAGGCTGGGGAACTGAGCATGCCGCGCGTCTTTGTCTACGGCACGCTGCGCGCCGGCGAGGTCAACGACCTGAACGCCGCCGCGCAGCGCCACGGCATTGCCGCGCCCACGTTGCTGGGCACGGGGACGATCGCGGGCAGGCTCTTTGACTTCGGCACCTATCCCGGCCTGGTGCTGGACGCCAGTGGCGGGCCGGTCGTGGGCGATCTCTATGAGATTGCCGAGGCGCTGTTGCCGGTGCTCGACGAGATTGAAGAGGTTTATCCCGGCCAGGCCACGCTGTTCGTGCGCGAGGAACGGCCCGTGTTGCACAACGGCCAGCCTGTCGCCTGCCTGCTGTACCCGGTGGCCGAGTCCGCGGTGGCCACGCTGCCGCGCATCGACAGCGGCGACTGGGTGGCCTATCGCCGCGCACGCGATACCGCCGCGGCCTGAGCCCCGGCTCGTTTCAAACAGACGGCGCCCATTCGCGGCGCCGTTTGCTTTTGCGTAGCATGGCCGGCGATGACATCGAACAATGGAATCGACGGCCATGAACGCTCCGCAATCCCTGCCGCCGCAGGTCTTCCCCCGGCAGTTCTTTATCCACGCCGGCGACGTGCGGCTGTGCGCCACCAGTTGGGGCGAGCCCGGGCCAGGGCGGCCCACCATCGTCCTGGTGCACGGCTATCCCGACAGCAGCGAGGTCTGGCACGGCGTGGCGGCGCAGTTGGCGGGGCGCTTCCATGTGGTGGCCTATGACGTGCGCGGGGCAGGGCGCTCAACCGCGCCGTGCGCGACTGACGCTTACCGGCTGCAGAAGCTTGCCGATGATTTCATCGCAGTCATCGGCGCGGTCTCGCCGCAGCGCCCGGTGCACCTTGTCGGCCACGACTGGGGTTCGATCCAGAGCTGGGAGTTCGTGACCGACGCTCGGCTGCAAGGTCGCATCGCCTCATTCACCTCATGCTCCGGTCCCTGCCTGGACCACGCGGCAATCGGCCTGCGCGAACTGCGCGGGCAGCGGTCGCTGGCTGCGTTGGGCAAGACATTGAGGCAGCTGGCGGCATCCTGGTATATCGGCGCCTTCCATCTGCCGTGGCTGCCTGAGCTGACCTGGCGGCTGTGGCTCGGCCGTGCGTGGCCGCGCTACCTGCGCCTGACCGAGGGCCTGCGCACGGGGCCCAGCCTCACACAAACCGCCGACGGTTGCCATGGTGTGCGCTTGTACCGTGCCAACTTCCTGCCCGTACTGCGTGCCCCGCGCCACTGTCATGCCCATGCGCCGGTGCAGGTGATCGTGCCGTTGCATGACCGGTATGTGAAGCCGGCGCTGACTGAAGACGTGCACCGCTGGACCACGCAACTCTGGCGCCGCACCGTGCCCGCGCACCATTGGCTGCCGCTGGCCGACGCCCAGGGGTTTGCCATCATGGTGCGGGAATTTGTCGAGCATATGGAAGGGGAGCCGGCCTCACCGGCGCTGCTCGCCGCGCGCCTGCGCTAGCGGAGGCGGCGCATCCTGCGCATTTTTCACGATGTGGAAAGATGTTTTGGACCGCAAAAATACATGGTTTGCGTAGCACAACACCATTTCTCATGATGGAAGATTATGTCCCGCATCGTGAAATAAAATAGATAAGTCATTGAATTATTGAAAGAAAAAACTAAAGGGAAATTGCGGATCCAGGTTGTTGCAACGCGGGAGGGTTCTCTACACTCTTATATAAGACTCATGACCTGAGACGCGAGAAACGGCAGCGGACGCAGCAGCCCCACGACGCAGCCCAGCTCAGGTGATCAACAGATTCTCAGCCATCCCCGCATCATCAGGAGAGTGACCATGACCCGCCAAGAACAGATCCAGGCCCTGCAGAAAGACTGGGATACCAATCCCCGCTGGAAAGGGATCAAGCGCAATTTCACCGCCGAAGACGTGGTGCGCCTGCGTGGTTCGGTCCAGGTCGAGCACACCCTGGCCCGCCGCGGTTCCGAGAAGCTGTGGAACCTGCTGCACACGGAGCCGTTCGTCAACTCGCTCGGCGCGCTGACCGGCAACCAGGCCATGCAGCAAGTGAAGGCCGGCCTGAAGGCTATTTACCTGTCGGGGTGGCAAGTCGCAGGCGACGCCAACCTGGCCGGTGAAATGTACCCCGACCAGTCGCTGTACCCGGCCAACTCGGTGCCGCAAGTCGTCAAGCGCATCAACAACACCTTCCAGCGCGCCGACCAGATCCAGTGGAGCGAAGGCAAGGGCGACACCGACTTCTTCGCCCCGATCGTGGCGGATGCTGAAGCCGGTTTCGGCGGCGTGCTGAACGCGTTCGAACTGATGAAGTCGATGATCGAAGCGGGCGCCGCCGGCGTGCACTTCGAAGACCAGCTCGCTTCGGTGAAGAAGTGCGGCCACATGGGTGGCAAGGTGCTGGTGCCGACCCGCGAAGCCGTTGCCAAGCTGACCGCTGCCCGCCTGGCCGCCGACGTCTCGGGCGTGCCGACCCTGGTGATCGCCCGTACCGACGCCGAGGCCGCGGACCTGCTGACCTCGGACGTGGACGACAACGACAAGCCGTTCTGCACCGGCGAGCGCACCGTGGAAGGTTTCTACCGCGTGCGCAACGGCCTGGAGCAGTCGATCTCGCGCGCCCTGGCCTACGCTGAAGTGGCTGACCTGGTGTGGTGCGAAACCGGCAAGCCGGACCTCGAGTTCGCCAAGAAGTTTGCCGAAGCCGTGCACGCCAAGTTCCCGGGCAAGATGCTGGCCTACAACTGCTCGCCGTCGTTCAACTGGAAAAAGAACCTGGACGACGCGACCATCGCCAAGTTCCAGAGGGAACTGGGCGCGATGGGCTACAAGTTCCAGTTCATCACGCTGGCCGGCTTCCACTCGCTGAACTACTCGATGTTCAACCTGGCCTACGGCTACGCCCGCAACCAGATGAGCGCGTTCGTGGAACTGCAGGAAGCCGAATTCAAGGCCGCCGAGAAGGGTTTCACCGCGGTCAAGCACCAGCGCGAAGTCGGCACCGGCTACTTCGACGCCGTGACCCAGACCATCGAAGGCGGCCAGTCGTCGACGACCGCACTGAAGGGTTCGACCGAAGACGAGCAGTTCTTCGAAGACAAGAAAGTGGCCTGACTCTCCTGGTCACCCCTGCCGGAACGTGGGTCCGGCGGTTAAGGAAGGCGTGCGACCATCACGCCTTCTGATTTAGGCGCCGCGCCGTTCTCTCTCAGGGACGGCGCGTTTTTTTGTTTTCCAATGCTGGGGCGGGTTAGCGGGTAGCTGTTCAACGGGTGTTCAAAACTCAAACTCCATGCAGAGTTACCGCCCAAGCCTGGCCGGGCTCACGCCGGCTATTTAGAAGCCTGACGCGGGACAGGTCAATGCCCGCATCTTCCAGAGCGGCGCGCATTCTCAAGTTATGTGTGCCGCCTCTTTTGCTTCGTGCCTTACCGCCTTTTCAATTCTTCACAATTGGAAAGTTCTGAAGCGTCAGCGCAGTCCATGTGTCCGCACGTCTTTACGGAGTAGGGATCTTAGCGCGATTTCAATCTTGCTTAATTCTGTTTTCAGGCGTTTTGGGCTGCGTAATTAGGAATCGTCTGATTTATTCCCCACTTCGCTGCTCCTATTATCGAGGCCGCGTTGCTGCACTCTCATTGGCTGGTCGATGGACGACCGAGCCACTGGCTGCTGACGGCGGCGACAGTCCACTTTCCACGGAGCGTGATTGCATGGGTAGCCGATTGCGGTTTTCCTTTCGTACCGTCACCGTTTCCGGCGACGGTCTGCCGGAACTGTTGGGACAGCCACTGCTGCTGTTCTCCAAACTGTTTGGCACCGAGGGTATCAATTCCCTGTTCGAATACGAACTGGAACTGAAGACACCCGACGATCGCAACGTGCTATACGGGCCGGCGGGTGACTTCGATATGGAGGCCATGCAAGGCAAGGAGTTGACCGTCAGCATCGAGCTGGACGGCTCCGGCACCGATCTGGATGGCGGCTTCGGCAGCGGCAAGAGAGAGATTACCGGCCTCGTCACGGACGTACGCGGCCCCTACTACGAACACGAACGCATCCTGTACCGCCTGACCCTGCGCCCGTGGCTGTGGCTGGCCACGCTCACCAGCACCATCCGGCCTTATCAGAACATGACTGTGCTGGAAATCGTAGAGGCGGTGCTCAGCAAATACACTTTCCCGGTCGAGCGCCGCCTGCTGGATAGCCAGTATCCCAAGCGCCGATTTCAGATGCAGGCCGGCGAAACGGACTACCAGTTCGTGCGCCGCCTGCTCGCGGAATGGGGCGTGAATTTCCACTGGGAGCATTCGGATGGCCACCACCGCATGGTGCTGACCGATGGCAATGGCGCTTTCCGGAATATCCCCAGCCCTGCCTACCATGCCATCAGCTGGTATCCGTCCTCGGACCGGGTGGATGAGGAACACTTTCATGAATTCGAGGTGCGCGACCGGCTCGTCTCAGGGGCTTGGGCGCAAGGCGATTACGACCACAACCAACCGCGCGCCAACCTCAATGTCTGCGCCACCGACCCGCGCGACACCAGCCACGCAACCTATGAGCTGTATCACTGGCCGGGCGATTACGCCGAACCCAAGAGCGGCAACGACGCCCGCAAGGAAGGCGACATGCTGGCGCGCATCAACATGGAACGCCTGCGGCAGCACGGCGTACGGGCGCGCGGCAAGGGCAATGTGCGCGCGATGGCGCCGGGACACACCTTCACCCTCAAGCGATTCCTGCGCACCAAGGCAAACTGCGAGTACCTGATTTTTGCCACGCACCTGCTGATCGAGGACGTGGGCGAGTTCGCTGGCAGCGGCCAGTCCTGGCGCTGCGAGGTCGAATTCGAGGCGCAGCCCACTAGCGAAATCTTCCGGCCTGAGCGGGTCGAAAAGCCTTACATCGGCGGTCATCACAAAGCCAGGGTCGTCGGTCCAGCCAATCAGGAAATCTGGTGTGATGACCTGGGAAGGGTGCGCTGTCAATTTGTCTGGGACCGCTATGGCACCTACGACGAGAATAGCTCCTGCTGGATTCGCGTCACCGGCTTTTCCTCCGGCGACCGCTTCGGCAACACGCACCTGCCTCGCATCGGCCAGGAAGTCATTGTCATCTACGAGGGTGGCGACCCGGACCGGCCCCTCATCTTGGGACCGGTCAACAACCGGCTGAACCTGCCGCCGTGGGATCTGCCGAGCCAGCATGCCTTGTCCGGCTACCAGAGCAAGGAACTGTTCGGCGAGGGGCGCAACCACACGCTTTACGACGATACCCAAGGCCAGCAGCAGGTGCAGGTCGCTTCGGACCACCAGAACAGCCTGCTGGCGCTGGGCCACAACGTCCGCGTCAACGACTGGGAGGGGCGCAAGGACAAGCGCGGCGAAGGCTTTGAGCTTCGAACCGATGCGCATGGAGCACTGCGCGCCGCACTCGGCATGCTTATCACCACCTTCTCGCGCCGGAACGCCGAAGGCAACATGATGAATGTCAGCGACGTCATTCAGCTGATGCAACAGGCCCTGGATATCGCCAGCACCATGGGCGACAAGGCGACCGAGGCGCAGGCGCAAGATGGCGAACAGCCCGACATCGCAAAATTGCTGGAGAAGCAGCTTGAACAAATCAAGGGCGGTGGCGAGCTGAAGGAGTTCACGGCGCCGCACCTGGTATCAGGCAGCCCCGCTGGCATTGTTTCCACCGCAGCGGGTTCCACGCACATTGCCAGTGGCACGCATACCGCGTTGACTACCGGGGAGCACCTGTCCGTGACCACGGGCGGGGGCTTTTTTGCCAGCATTCGCAAGGCACTGCGCCTGTTCGTATATGAAGCCGGCATGAAGCTGGTTGCCAACATGGGCGACATCGACCTGCAAGCCCTGAAGAACAATATCAATCTGCTGGCAAGACTCCAGATCAACGCAACCGCAGAGAAGATTACCTTCAAGGCAAAGGAAGTGCTGCTGGATGGCGGCGGCAGCTACATCAAGCTGACCGAAGGCGGCATTGAGAACGGCACCAATGGCGGGTGGATCGTGCACGCGGCCAGCAAGAACCTGACCGGCCCCAGCAGTCTTCCGGTGGAACCAAAGGCCAGACAAGTTTGCCTGGAATGCCTGCTCAAGGCGGCCGCACGCAATGCCGCCGTGGTTCCTCGATAAATAACCAGGAACAGCAGTTCGATGACAGAAGAAGAAAGCGCAGTTCATATCTACGTGCTGGCCGATGGAGCCGTGCACCCGACTCGCATTGGTGCATTGCTGCGCGAATCGGGCGCCGACTTTCGAAATGTGTATGCCGGCCTGCCCGAAGCCGATGCTGGCGACGCCTGCCTGTTCCTGGCGCGGGTGGACGATCCCAAAGCGCCCTGGCTAGCGCAATTCGACGCGATGGATTTGCGGGCGCCATGCATCACGCTCATCTGGAGCCGGGTGGACATTGACCGCCTCGCCCGTCATTTGCATCAGTTTCTCGTTGCGGACATTGGCGAAGGCATGACCGCCCTGATTCGCTACTACGACCCGCGCAACCTGCTGGTGACGATGGAAGTCTGGGGCGACGACATCGTGGAACGGATCATGCGACCCATTCAGCAATGGAAACACCGTGGCTACAGCGACGAATGGCAGTGCATTGATGGGCCGATGGAGGGTGAGAGCACGCAGGACACGCCGCCTTCCATCCAGCTCAGCCAGGAGCAACTGGACCGACTGACCGAACACTGCGAGCCGGATCAGTTGCTTGCGGCGCTTGTGGAGGGCGGCGTGGTTGATGGGGCAGGTCCTTATCTCACGCGCTTCATGGATTTTCTGCCCCGTTACCAGCGTGCCGCCGAGTGGGGGCTGACAGAGCCAGCGGATCGAATGTACTTCTGCGAACTTTCATACCGATACGGCCCTGACTTCGATGCCCACGATGACATACGACGTGCATTAGAAGAGCGTGGCAGTTCCGGGAAAACGATGATCGCCTGCGCGGATGGGGTACATCCATCCGTCTGTGAGCAACTGACGAAGCATGCCGAAGGGGGGGGCAAAGTATGAAATTGCTACCCGTTTCGACATTGATGGCGGGATGCTTGGCCTGCCTATCAGGCTGCGAGCCCCGTGCGGTGCAGACAGCTGCTGATCCGGAGGAGATGCTCTCGGGCGGCGTTAGTGGGCTGAACTATTCCCCGTACTACATTGCTACCTTTGACATTACCGGAGATAACGGCATATCAGGCGGCGGCCCCAACATATCACCGGCGACTCCAGACATCACACCAGCGGGTGGAGGGGCAGAACAGTGCTGCATTTCGTACCCGAAGAAATGGCGGCGCGGCATTAAGGTTAGTGTCCGTTGGATTGCCAACAAGAAGCTCGACGGTTACGCGTGGGGTTCCTGGTACAAGGCTGATGCCGAGATCGCAGAGTATGGCCCGCGCACAGGCGGCATGTTTGTCATTTTCCTGCCAGGGGACCGCATCAAGGTCATGGTACGGGGACGGAAATGCGAACGGCCATAACAGCGTTGCAATTCGGCCGGCTGACGATGATCCCTACCTTGCCGTTGGTAAGGTGGACGATGAGGCGAACCGTGAGGAAGAGGAAAGACACCTCAGGAATTTTGGCAGCGTAATTAAAGCAGACCCATCAATTGGAGATTTAAGGCAATGAGCATATCGCGATGGCCTGAAATTGGAAGCGAGTGTTCGTTTCGGGGGAATTATGATCGCCTGCGCGGATGGGGTGCATCCATCCGCCTGGGAGCAATTGGAAGAAGATTCGGAACGGGAGATCAGCGCATTAAATCCCTGTTCGTGTGGGCTTTGATGGCGGTATGCCTAGCGATTCTGTCAGGCTGCAATGAAAGCTCTATCGTTGGAACTCACTCAAACGACGATCCTGACGCCATGATGTCCGGCGATGTTGATGGACGGAATTACACTCCCTTTTACATTGATACCTTCAATTTAACGGGTCCCGATAATGGCATTGGAGGTGGTGGGCAGAACATCTCGCCGGCAAGATCGAGCGATATACCGATGGAGGCCGGTGGCGCCTGCTGTGGCACGTTTCCGGTCCACTGGCGCTCGGGGTTAAAGGTCACGGTGCGTTGGATCGCAAACAAGAAGCTCGATGGTCACGCATGGGGTTCTTGGTACAAGGCAGAGGCGGAAATTCCTCAATATGGCACAACCACTTATGGCATTTGGGTCATCTTTCTGCCTGGAGATCGCGTCAAAGTCATGGTCATGGATGGAAATGCGAATGGCAACAACAAGGTAATGGCTCGACCTGCCGACGACGATCCTTATGTGGCAGTTGGTGTGGTGGATGACGAAGCGAATCGTAAGGAAGAGGCGGCGAGCTTAAGAAGGTTCGGAAGAATATTGAAGGCGGACCCATCAATTGGAGATGTGAAACAATGAGCGTATTACGTTGGCCCGAAAAAATGCCGGACGACGGTCTGCTGCCAAAGGCCAAGGTGGCTTACGACCTCGGCAAGGGAAAAGTCCGCGATCACGACGCGGGCTGCGAACAGACGCTGCACATCAGCCTGTTCTTTGATGGTACCAACAACAACGACGATGAGGATAATCAAGAATTTCGGGACTCCAAGTGGGGTGCTCACACGAATGTGGCGCGTCTATCCCGGGCCGCACGCCATGATCCATTGAATGGTATTTTTCGATATTACATCGCTGGCGTCGGAACCGTCTTCAAAAAAATCGGGGAGATGGAGTATTCCTCTTCCGGTAAGGGATTTGCCGTGGGCTACGGACGTCGCTGCGTGTGGGGCTATACACGTGTCTTGAATGCCGTATATAAGGCAATTGCGGGCGGTGAGGAGGATCGCTTGATTCCCAATGATGAAGCCAAGGCGCTTTGCCTTGCCGCTGCTGATGGCTTCCGGTCGTTCTCCAGTGTCTTCAACATGAAGCACAAGAAGCTGGCCGGCATGCAGCGGGATCGCAAGCGGGACAGCCAGCGCAACAAGGTGGTAAAGCAGGTTTGGATCAATGTCTTCGGCTTCTCGCGCGGGGCCGCCGGGGCACGGTCATTCGTCGGCAAGCTGACCCGCGACTGGGCGCCAGGCGGCAAGATTGCCGGCGAGATTCCCTACAGGATCAACTTCATGGGGCTGTTCGATACGGTCGCGTCGGTGGGGCCGCCCGATTCGGTGAAGGCCGCCCTCGATATCAGCGTGTTTGATGGGCATTTCGCCTGGTCGAATGATGGGCTGATGAACATTCCCAAGGACGTGCAGCGCTGCGTGCATTTCTTTTCCATCCACGAGCAGCGCATGAGTTTCCCGCTGGATACCATCCGGGAAGGCAGCGTTTATCCGGGTGGTCCAGGCAAACGGCTGGAGGTGGCCTTCCCGGGGGTGCACTCGGACGTGGGGGGCGGCTATCCACAAGAAGACCAAGGGAAGGCACGGAACGGGGATGCCAGCAAGCTCAGCCAGATTCCGTTGCACCAGATGTATATCGAAGCCCTGCGGGCCGGGGTGCCTCTGCAACTGGAAGAGGAAATCATCCGCAAGCAAGGTGACCGGCATGACTTCCAATTGGAAAAATCTTTGATCGACGCCTTCAATCGGTGGCTAGATAGGACCGTCGAAATTTCGCGCGTGGAAGATGCCTTGCGATTCGGCATGCGCCAGAGCCTTGCGTGGCGCACCCTGCGTGCCCGATGGAACAAGGGCGACTATGTGACCAACCAGCCGTTCTTCCTGGCAGCGCATGAGGACGGCATGACGCCGCATCAGTTGGAGCAGCAGGTTGACAAGGCCATGAAAACCGATGCCGAGGCGATCAAGATTCGCAAGCGCATCGATGCGTTGGCCGCTGCCCGCACGACGCTTGGATTGGCCGGGATCGCGCAGGAAGGATACATCAGCGCAGACCAGATGAAGGAGGGCGAGAAGCTGGACAAGCAGGCAAGGCAGGCCTGGGATGCGCTCCAGCGGCGTCGAGAGCAGAAGTACCAGGAGGTTGCACGAGCGAAAGATAAGACCCGGCCCGGAGAGGGGGCCGCTGAGACGGTGACCAACGACCAGCACGATCTCCGCGAAGCTGCCGAGGAATTCCGGCTGCTGCTGGGCTATCTCCATCCCGAGCAGCGGGCAAGCCTCGGCGTGGAGCTATCGCCCATGACGCCGCGACCGCCAGCGGTGGGCGCTCACATGCTTTGCCCGTTACGCGTTCCGCTGGCGGCATATACCAACCCTACTGGTCAATACCTCTGCGTGCCGCGCGAGAGCAACCCCGACAGCAAGCGCGTGCTATTGATCCCCAAGGATTTCTACGTCCAGACCGCGGTATTTTCAAAATTCGACGCGGAGAAGTTCGATGTCCTGGTGCTGCCAGCCAGAGACATGCTCGATCAATTGCGCGCCTGGACGGCGCCAGCGGTGGTCGACCAATTCGCCCGCCAGGAGCAGGCAGCCATTGCCCTGTTCGACAACTATATCCACGACAGCCGGGCCTGGTTCCGCGTGCCCGACTTCCATGAATATGCGCCCGGTGGTTATGGATGGGCGCGCGTGTTCTTCATCGGCCATGACAACTGCGTGCGGCATCTGGGATTTGGCACGGATGCGCTGGTCAAGAGTGTCAATACGGGTCCAAAGCCTACGCCTGCGGAAATGGCGATGCATGATTAACAATACAGCGATTGGCTAAGTTGATCATGACATCGGTAACGGCACATGTTGGAGACTGATCCCACCCCTCGCAAAGCCCCATCCTGGTTGCCGAAACAGGGCGGCCAAGCGGGCGGCAAGTCATCACCGAGCCCCAGGCCGAAGCCGAAGGCAAAGCGGAAATTCGCCCAGGACATCGATGCAGCTATCCAGGGCAAGGATGCGGAACCGGTCACGGTCGCCCCCTACGATGAAGCGGCGCTTGCGAAGCGACTTAAGGCCATTCAGGCCGCTCCCAATCCGCTCCATGAGGCAGCTCGACCACTACTGCGGGCGATGTGTGACCTGAAGCCGAAGATGAAGCTTCAGCGCAGGCAGGTGGAGCAGTTGCGCGCCTTGCTGGAGCGCGAAGTTCACGCATTCAAGACGCTTTGCCATCAGGCGAACATCGAGGCCGACCATATCACCATTGCAAGCTACACGCTTTGTTCGGCACTGGACGAGGCGGCACAGCATTCGAAATGGGGCGGCGGAAAAGACGGCACCGGCGTCTGGGCACAGATGGCGTTATCCAGCCAGTTCCACGGAGACCGCGAAGGCGGCATCAAGGTCTACCAACTGCTGGCCCGCGCCATTGAGGTCCCGCACGGCAAATACGACCTGATCGAGTTGTTTTATCTCGTCATGAGCCTTGGGTTCATGGGCCGCTATCGGGTGGAAGCCGGAGGAGACCGGCAGCATGAGCATATCCGGCAGAAGCTCTACGAACTATTGAAGTCACAACGTCCGCCGGTGCGGGATGCACTATCCGGCGATCTGGAGGTCTCCAGAGAACGGAACTTCCGGCCGCTGCGGGGTATTCCAGTATGGATGGCAGTCACCGCATACGCGCTTGCAGCGCTTGTTGCCTTTGGATATTTCAAATATCAACTATCGACCCGCGCGCACGAAGTCGCGCGGGAGATCGAGGCGATTGGGGACGCCGCGGCGTCAGCGCTGCCTCGGGCGCTACCCCCACCAGATGTCAAGGTTGGCGGCAATGAATCGGGAGATGGCAGTCGCAAACAGTGATTGCCCGCGAACACGTTGGGGAGGCGGCCCCGCTTGAGCCGACATCACTGGGCCCGCGGCGGGCGCGAATTTGCTGGAACTCAATAAATTGTCATTTTTGGCAACTTGCAGCATTTGGGTGATTCCCGCCGTAAGCAATATGGCTTAAAGTGCCGGGGCCTTTATCGGCACTTCCGAGCTACCCACCAAGAACAACATCATGAAAGCATCTCTCTCGCTCGCTTCCTGCGCCATCGCGGCGGCACTGCTGGCCGGCTGTTCCGGCGGCATGCCCACCAATCTCGATGGCGTGATGAGCGCCGGCACTTCCCTGGCCAAGGCTGCCACGCTGTCCGACGCCGACGTCAAGAGCCTGTCCGACCAGGCCTGCGCTGAATCGGACAAGACCAACAAGATCGCCGCTGCCAACACCACCTACAACAAGCGCCTGGTCAAGATCATGAGCGGGCTGAAGAACAGCGATGTGCCCAACGTCAACGCCAAGGTCTACATGACCAAGGACGTCAACGCCTGGGCCATGGCCAACGGCTGCGTGCGCGTCTACAGCGGCCTGATGGACATGATGACCGACGATGAAGTGCGCGGCGTGCTGGGCCATGAGCTGGGCCACGTGGCGCTGGGCCACACCAAGAAGGCCATGCAAGTCGCGTACACCGCAACGGCCGCACGCGGCGCGGCGGCAGCTGCCGGCAATGGCGCAGTGGCGGCGCTGTCGCAGTCGCAACTGGGCGAACTGGGCGAGAAGCTGATCAACGCGCAGTTCTCGCAGTCGCAGGAAAGCGCGGCGGATGACTATTCCTTCGACCTGCTGACCAAGAACAAGGCCAACACGCGTGGCCTGGTGACGGCGTTCCAGAAACTGGCCAAGCTGGACGGCGGCAAGTCCAGCATGTTCTCGTCGCACCCGGGCTCGGAAGACCGCGCCAAGCATATCGAGCAGCGCATCAGCAAGGCTTCGTAAGCGGCCTGCGCAAGCAAAAAACCGCCCGCACCGGTCATGCCGGTGCGGGCGGTTTTGCTTGGTTGGCGCTGCGCCGGGGGTCAGCGGTAGACGATCACCGGGATGTCGGTATGCGTCAGCACCTTCTGCGTCTCGCTGCCCAGCAGCAGGCCGGACAACCCGCGCCGGCCGTGCGACGCCATGAAGATCACGTCGCAGCCATGGCGCTCGGCCGCGTCGATGATGCCCAGGTAGGGCACCGCAAAGGTCGACATATCGGCGTCGAAGGTCACGCCCGCCGCCGTGGCCAGGTTCTCGACCTCTTTCAGATACAGTTTGGCCTGGTTCTCGATGCGGTCCTTGAAGGCCTGCGGGGCTTCGACCACGATTTCGCTGAACGGCGTATAGGGGTACTCCTCCAGGCAGACATAGGCCGTGATGCGCGCGCCGATGGCCTTGGCGAGCTCCAGCCCGCCGTTGATGGCTTTCTTGGAGAGTTCCGAGCCGTCGGTGGGTAGCAGGATATGTTGGAACATGCGGGGCTCCTTTTCTGACTAGGGGATCGGGGCAGGGCAGCCAGCTGGCATCGGCGGATGCCGGGCCGCCGGGACGCGCCTGTCACGAATCCATTGTAGTCAGTGTGCCGAGAAGGGCATTGCGCGGAATCAATTGCAATGAAAGCGTCTCTGCATACCGGCAGGGGCCCCATGCTTCAGTCCGCCAGGACCTCGGCAACCGGCATGGCCGCGGCCCGTTCGGCCCGGCGCCAGTAGGACGGGTTGCCGTAGGTGTTCTTCAGGTGATCGATAAACAGCCGCACCCGCAGCGGCAGGTGCTTGCGCTGCGGAAACACCGCATGGATGCCGATCGGCGGCGCCTGGAACTCATCCAGCACCGTCACCAGCCGCCCGCTGGCGATCTCGCTGCCGACCTCCCACCAGGAGCGCCACGCCAGCCCGTTGCCTTGCAGGCACCACTCATGCAGCACCGCGCCGTCGCTGCATTCCATGGTGCCGCCGACCTTGACCGTGACCGCGCGGCCTTCCTCCTGGAACACCCAGCCACGCTGCACATTGGCGCTGGCGCCAAAGGCAAGGCAGTTGTGGCGCTGCAGGTCTTCCGGCGCCATGGGGCGCCCGGCGCGCGCCAGGTACTCGGGCGAGGCCACCACCACGCGGCGCGTTTCCGCCAGCCGGATCGATACCAGGCTGGAGTCGGGCAGGTCGCCCAGGCGGATGGCGCAGTCGAAACCTTCATTGACCAGGTCGACCACGCGGTCAGACAGGTCCAGCGTGATCGAAACGTCCGGGTGCGACTCAATAAACAGCGGCACCAGCGGCGCCACGTGCTTGCGGCCATAGCCCGCCGGCGCGGTCACGCGCAGGTGCCCGCTGGCCTTGACCCCGCCGGCAGAGACACTGGCCTCGGCGTTGTGCAGGTCGTTCAGGATGCGCTGGCAGTCTTCCAGGAAGGCAGAGCCTTCAAAGGTCAGGCTGATCTTGCGCGTGGTCCGTACCAGCAGCTTGACGCCCAGGCGCTCCTCCAGCGCGTCGATGCGCCGCCCGATGATGGCCGGCGCCACGCCTTCAGCCGCCGCCGCTGCGGAAAGGCTGCCGCGCGACGCGACGGATACAAAGGTCTCCAGTTGTTTGAAATGGTCCACAAATGTTTGCCTGATGTGCCTGCGGTGTGCCGGAACGGTCTTGCAAGCGGTGGCGTTGCGTCCATATGGCCGGCAGTGAGGAGGATTTGGTGCGGAGTTTTGTTTTAGTCAGCCAAGATTAGTTGCCTAAAAGTAAAAGATCAAGTGACCCGCGACCACTTTGCCGCACTGCAGCGTCTCCCTACAATTCGATGCATTCAATGGTGTACAGAGCCACGCAGCTGTGGTCTGCTCGTCCATCCACCCAGTCGCCCGTACCGTTGCAGGTTGCCCAGGCCCTCATGAACAAGATCCGCGCAGTCGTCTTCGATGCCTATGGCACGCTGTTCGACGTGTATTCCGTCACCGCGCGCGCGGAACAACTGTTCCCGGGCCGCGGCGAGGCGCTGGCGCTGCTGTGGCGGGACCGGCAGATCGACTACACGCGCATCCGCACCATGGCCGCGCCCGATGGCTCGCGCTACAAGCCGTTCTGGGCGATCACCGTGGACGCGCTGCGCTACGCCGCCGAGCGCCTGAACCTGACACTGGACGAAGCCGCCGAAGCGCAGCTGCTCAAGGAATACGCGTGTTTGTCCGCGTTCCCGGAGAACCTGGGAGCGCTCAAGCGCCTGCGCCGCGCCGGGCTGCCGCTGGGCATCCTGTCCAACGGCAATGCCGAGATGCTGGACATCTCGGTCAAGAGCTCCGGCATGCATGGCCTGTTCGACCACGTGCTGTCGGTGGACGCCGTGCGCCAGTACAAGACCGCGCCGGCCGCCTACGCGCTGGGGCCGCAAGCCTTCAGCCTGCCCGCGGAAGAGATGCTCTTTGTCTCGTCCAACGGCTGGGACGCCTGCGGCGCCACCTGGTTCGGCTACACCACATTCTGGATCAACCGTGCCGGCCATCCGGCGGAGCGGCTCGACGTAGCCCCCTCCGGCACCGGGCACGACATGAACGACCTGCTTGAATTCGTCCGCGCCCGTGGCGTGGCGGTGTAGCAGGGTCCCTTCAACCAAGCCTTACCGCTATCGATCACAGGAGAAGACTGATGGCTATCACGCTGCCCGCGGGCATGAAGATTACCGGCGAGATCCTGCCGGCCTACGAAGATATCCTCACGCCGGAAGCCCTGGCCCTGGTAGACAAGCTGCACCGCGCCTTTGAACCGCGCCGTCAGGAACTGCTGGCCGCGCGCGTGGAACGCGCCAAGCGCCTGGACGCCGGTGAGATCCCCGACTTCCTGCCGGAAACCAAGAGCATCCGCGAAGGCGACTGGAAAGTTGCCCCGATCCCCCAGGCCCTGGAATGCCGCCGCGTGGAAATCACCGGCCCGGTCGAGGCCAAGATGGTCATCAACGCCTTCAACTCGGGCGCTGACAGCTACATGACCGACTTCGAGGATTCCAACACCCCCAACTGGCACAACCAGCTGCAGGGCCAGGTCAACCTGAAGGCCGCCGTGCGCCGCACGCTGGCCCTGGAATCCAAGGGCAAGCAATACAAGCTGAACGACAAGATCGCCACCCTGCAAGTGCGTCCGCGCGGCTGGCACCTGGATGAAAAGCACGTCACCATCGACGGCAAGCGCATCTCGGGCGGCATCTTCGACTTCGCGCTGTTCCTGTTCCACAACGCCCGCGAGCAGATCGCCCGCGGCGCCGGCCCGTTCTTCTACCTGCCCAAGATGGAAAGCCATCTGGAAGCGCGCCTGTGGAACGACATCTTTGTGATGGCGCAGAACGAGATCGGCCTGCCGCAAGGCACCATCAAGGCCACCGTCCTGATCGAAACGATCCTGGCGGCGTTCGAGATGGACGAAATCCTGTATGAACTGCGCGAGCACAGCGCTGGCCTGAACGCCGGCCGCTGGGACTACATCTTCTCGTGCATCAAGAAGTTCAAGAACGACAAGGACTTCTGCCTGGCCGACCGCGCCAAGGTCACGATGACCGCGCCGTTCATGCGCGCCTACGCGCTGCTGCTGCTCAAGACCTGCCACCACCGTGGCGCTCCCGCCATGGGCGGCATGAGCGCGCTGATCCCGATCAAGAACGATCCGGAGAAGAACGCCATCGCCATGGAAGGCATCATCAGCGACAAGCGCCGCGACGCCACCGACGGCTACGACGGCGGCTGGGTGGCCCACCCGGGCCTGGTCGAGCCGGCCATGAAGGAATTCGTGGCAGTGCTGGGCGACAAGCCGAACCAGTTCGGCAAGCAACGCCCCGACGTGCAAGTGAAGGGCGCCGACCTGCTCGACTTCAAGCCGGAAACGCCGATCACCGAGCATGGCCTGCGCATGAACATCAACGTCGGCATCCACTACCTGGGCGCCTGGCTGGACGGTAACGGCTGCGTGCCGATCCACAACCTGATGGAAGATGCTGCTACCGCCGAGATCTCGCGCTCGCAGGTATGGCAGTGGATCCGCTCGCCGAAGGGCAAGCTGGAAGACGGCACCAAGGTGACGGCCGAGCTGGTGCGCAAGCTGATTCCGGAAGAGCTGGCCAAGGTGAAGGAACTGGTGGGTGGCGATACCAAGACGTATGACCGGGCTGCTGAGATTTTTGAGCAGATGGCTACGTCGGAGGATTTTGCTGAGTTCCTGACGCTGCCGCTGTATGAGGAAGTTTGAGCGGGTAGGGTGCTTGTAGGATGAAAAACCGCAGCTTTGGCTGCGGTTTTTTCTTTTGGGGGTCCGTCAGGACGGCGGTGTGGCTATGGGGTAGGGCGACGCCTTTGGATTCCACGGGGTCTTCCGTGTCTGAACTGAGTTGACGGGAGCGGTGGGGCAGGTCTGAACCGCCCCGGGTTTCGAGGAGGCTCCACTCTTTGAGCGAATGGAGTCCATGAGGAAGTCAGTCAAATTTTTCCCGGAAGTCCGGGAGCGCGCCGTGCGCATGGTGTTCGAGCATCGTGACGAGCACGAATCGCAGTGGGCTACCGTGGTGTCGGTCGCAGCCAAGATTGGCTGTACCGCGCAGACCTTGTTGGCTTGGGTTCGCCAGCATGAGCGCGACACCGGTCAGCGCGCAGGCACAACCACGGCAGAGGCCCAGCGTATCAAGGATCTGGAGCGGGAGGTCCGCGAACTGCGCAAGGCCAACGAAATTCTCAAGCTGGCCGGCGCGTTTTTCGCCCAGGCGGAGCTCGACCGCCGATTCAAGTCTTGAGGGACTTCATCGACGCGTACCGAGGCCCTTGGGGTCGAACCGATTTGCAGGGTGCTGCAGGTCGCCCCGTCGGGCTATCGCCGCTATCACCGTCTGATGGCGCCGCTGGGATATGTGCCGCCGGCCGAGTACGAGGCCAACTACTATCAGCAACTTGAGCAGCAGGCCACACGCATCGCTTGCGCACTACAATGCTCCTGTACAGGCGGCGTCCTGAGGGAGTCTCCAGATGACCGACAGCAGCGTGAAATCCAATCTTCGCAATACGTGGGAGTCGGCAGCACCCGGCTGGGCGAAGTGGGAGCATGTGTTTGCCACCAATCTTTCGGGCGCCACGGACACGCTCATCGATATGGCCGGTATCCGGCCGGGCATGCGCGTTCTCGATCTGGCCTGCGGTGCCGGCAGCCAGAGCATCCAGGCAGCGATGCGAGTGGGTGCCGGCGGCGAAGTGGTCGCCAGTGATATATCTGGCACCATGCTGGAGCATGTCCGCCGAAATGCCGCTCGTGCCGGCCTTCAGAATATCGAAACGCTGGAATGCGCAGTAGACGAATTGGACGAGACACTGGCGCCGTTCGACGCGGCGATGTGTCGATTGGGATTGATGCTTTTCCCGTCACCTGGAGAGGCATTGGAATCTGTCCGACGCGTACTCAAGCCTGGCGCGCGTTTCGCGGCGCTAGTCTTCACGACGCCGGCCAACAATCCCTTTATGGCCCAGCCGATGGCGATCCTTCTACGCCACGCGGGCAAGTCTCCGCCCGCCCCCGGACAACCTGGAATCTTCGCACTGGGCGGCGATGGCGTGATGGAGCGCCTGATGAACGACAGCGGTCTTGGCGATGTGAAAACACAGCACGTTCGAGCGCAGCTCGTCTTGCCGAGTGCGTCTGATGCTCTGCAACTGATGCAGGAAGCCGCGGGGGCATACCGGGCTGTGGTAGCGGACCTCGACGTCGCGGCGAGATTGAGGGCCTGGAACGAGGTTTATGAATGCCTTAAGCAGTTCGACGTCGGTGAAGGCTTCAAGACCGAGCTTGAACTCATCATCGGGTCAGGCACCAAGCCAGGATAGTTTTCGCCCGTTCCATGCCGACTTGTCATTGCTCGCCCGCAATCTTGTCTTGACCGGCGGTCCAAGTCTGGGCGCCCTGCTTGCGCTGACCCGGCGCCTGCTCTTTATCGATGATCGCCAGCTTGCCCAGTTGCATCACCCGGCTGGCGAGCAGACCGCACGCAGCGAACTCCTCCGGCTCGCGTTCAACACCCTGCTGCCGCCAGCCGCGCGTAGCACTGACACTGCCAGGCACCAGAATCACCGGCGCATCCTGAGCCAGGCAATGGACTTGCCGGCAGCGGCGCGGCACACGCCCATCCTGCTTGAAGACCTGTGCGCAGCTACCAGTGCCTCGGAACGTACCATTCGCAACGTGTTCAACCGGTACGTCGGCATCAGCCCCCACCGGTATCTGGTGCTCCACCGCTTGCACCACGCGCGCCATGCGCTGAAGCATGCCAAGGCAGGCGAGACGGTCACGAGCATCTGTATGCGCTTCGGGGTCTGGGACATCGGCCGGTTCGCCATGCAGTACCGCCGGCTGTTCGGCGTGCTGCCCAGCCAGACGCTGCGCGCATCGCATCTCGGCAGGCAGGCGCCACACCAGGGCCAGTTTCCGATGACCATCGCTCGTGATCGAATGACCGACGCGGGCACGACGACACGTTGCTGTGCCGGTTCATGGCACCGATCGTCGGACCAGATCTACAAATCCCACCGGCTAATCGTTGCTCTAGCCATCCTGCTCGCCCCTGCCTCCGAGCACTGAAAGCGCGTTTCACATTGTGGAATTTGCTGCGTCTTTCCCCGGGCGCTAGCTTTCGTTCTCTGAAAAAGCTTTCCACATTACAAAATTTAGCGCCTATCTCATTGAAAAATAAGGGGAAATGAACTCTTATGTCTTATATAAGACTTTGCCGCGACGCATCAAGAAGGCCCTACAATGAACCCACGCTGCTCGCTTCGACATCCGCCAGCACACTCAACTTTTTTCAAACGCGCTTTCTTCTTAGGAATTTCCCATGGCCCAGTATCAAGACGACATCAAGGCAGTTGCCGGTTTGAAAGAGAACCACGGCAGCGCGTGGAATGCCATCAATCCCGAGTATGCCGCCCGCATGCGTGCCCAAAACAAGTTCAAGACTGGCCTGGACATCGCCAAGTACACTGCCAAGATCATGCGCGCCGACATGGCCGCCTACGATGCCGACTCGTCGAAGTACACCCAGTCGCTGGGCTGCTGGCACGGCTTTATCGGCCAGCAGAAGATGATCTCCATCAAGAAGCACTTCAACAGCACCGAGCGTCGCTACCTTTACCTGTCCGGCTGGATGGTGGCCGCGCTGCGCTCTGAGTTCGGCCCGCTGCCGGACCAGTCGATGCACGAAAAAACCTCCGTCAGCGCGCTGATCCGCGAGCTGTACACCTTCCTGCGCCAGGCCGACGCCCGTGAACTGGGCGGCCTGTTCCGCGAGCTGGACGCGGCCGAAGGCCCCGCCAAGGCCGCCATCCAGGCGAAGATCGACAACCACGTCACCCACGTCGTGCCCATCATCGCGGACATCGACGCGGGTTTCGGCAACGCCGAAGCCACCTACCTGCTGGCCAAGCAGTTCATCGAAGCGGGCGCATGCTGCATCCAGATCGAGAACCAGGTGTCCGACGAGAAGCAGTGCGGCCACCAGGATGGCAAGGTCACCGTGCCGCACGAGGACTTCCTGGCCAAGATCCGCGCCATCCGCTACGCCTTCCTGGAACTGGGCGTGGACGACGGCATTATCGTGGCCCGTACCGACTCGCTGGGCGCCGGCCTGACCAAGCAGATCGCCGTGACCAACACCCCGGGCGACCTGGGCGACCAGTACAACTCCTTCCTCGATTGCGAAGAACTGTCGGCCGACGCACTGGGTAATGGTGATGTCGTCATCAAGCGCGACGGCAAGCTGCTGCGTCCCAAGCGCCTGCCCAGCAACCTGTTCCAGTTCCGCGCCGGCACGGGCGAAGCGCGCTGCGTACTGGATTGCATCACCGCACTGCAGAACGGTGCTGACCTGCTGTGGATCGAAACCGAAAAGCCGCATATCGCCCAGATCGGCGGCATGGTCAGCGAGATTCGCAAGGTCATCCCGAACGCGAAGCTGGTGTACAACAACAGCCCGTCGTTCAACTGGACCCTGAACTTCCGCCAGCAGGCGTATGACGCGATGAAGGCCGAAGGCAAGGATGTGTCGGCATACGATCGCACGCAACTGATGAGCGTTGAATACGATCAGACCGAACTGGCGAAGCTGGCCGACGAAAAGATCCGGACCTTCCAGGCCGACGCGGCGCGCGAAGCAGGTATCTTCCACCACCTGATTACCCTGCCGACCTACCACACCGCCGCACTGTCGACCGACAACCTGGCCAAGGAATACTTCGGCGACCAGGGCATGCTGGGTTATGTGGCTGGCGTGCAGCGCAAGGAAATCCGTCAGGGCATCGCCTGCGTCAAGCACCAGAACATGTCCGGCTCGGACATCGGCGACGACCACAAGGAGTATTTCAGCGGCGAAGCGGCCCTGAAGGCGGCGGGTAAGGACAACACCATGAACCAGTTCTGATACCAGTAGTACCCCAAGCAAAAACGCCAACCCACACGGGGTTGGCGTTTTTTTTGTTCGGCGAGATAGCTCGCGGGGTTCTTCAGCCTTATGCATGCGGCGCTGCAGCATCCCGCTGTCGCCGCCGGCCTTTGTTGAAGGCGCGCTGCGGTGCTAGGCTGAAGGCGAGATCTTGCCGCCCAGGCGGAGACACCAATGGTCGAAGCTTCCGAACTGAAGTCGGGCATGGTCATCATGCTTGAGGGTGAACTTCATAGCGTTACCAGCGCCGGGTACCACGCCGGCGGCGGCCAACAGGGGAGCGCAGTTTTCGCCAAGTTCAAGAACCTCAAGACTGGTCACATCAAGGAGTTGCGGTTACACCCGGGCCACAAGCTCGAAGAGGTCGAGCTTGATCACCAGGAGATGGAATATCTGTACACCGATGGTGTCGCCTTTTTCTTCATGAATCCCGACACCTTCGAGCAGATCAGTTTTCCTGCGGAAACCATGGGTGCATACCAGAAATTTCTTCACCCCAATATGCGAATCCCGGTGCAGCTTTATGAGGGCGAGCCAGTCACCATCGCATTCCCGCCGGCGGTCGAGGTAACCATCATGTCCACGCCGCCAGGACTGCACGAGCATGAAACCTCTACCTTCAAGACTGCCACGCTGGAGAACGGCATGGAAGTTCTCGTTCCTCAGTTCGTCAAGGAGGGGGACACGGTGCGAATCGAGGTCGCTTCAGGAAAATATCTGGAGCGGATAAGGCGAGGGACGCGAAAGTCGTGACGCCAGTGCCGCGCCATCGCTCCCTGCATGCGCAGCGCCGCGTACAGTCTCGCTGGAACTTGGCCGGCAGCAAACTGTGCGCGCCAAATGCGATTGCCCAGGCGCGCTACGCTGGAGATCCTTCCTCGCCGAGCTGACTTACTCGTTCCTGAGATCAATGCCGAAGCCGCCAGCCAGTTCACAATCGATGATCCCGGCGGCGTAGGCAAAAAGCCAGTCCTCTGCCTCCAGCAGCGATGCGGGCGGGTGGGGCCAGTCCGGCGTAAAGCGGATGCCCATGTCCTCATTGCGCGTGGAGATCTGGACTCGCCCGCATGGCTTGCCTGGCTCAATCACCTCCGGCACGAACAGGGCAACGTGGAATCCCTTGTAAGACCGCTCTTTTTCCAGCATTTCAGCCTCCGAAAATTTATGCAGGTCCGTGGCTCAGCACGAGCGCCGGACTGTCTTGAGTTCACGATATAGCGGGGCGCGGCGAAAGCCTAGTAATGCCGCGGCCAGTGCCCAGGCATGGGAGTGACCAGTGGCGGATTTCGGCAACAGGAACCCCGGGGATCACATCGGAGCGTGCGGTCGATTTTGACCTAGACTGAAAAAGTGCCCTTCGCGCGCTTCGGGGCTGCGCAATGGAGCTTCACTGGCAGCCGATAATGCGGGCGAATGACAATGGCACAGGCTACCTGAATTCATGTGAATTGATGTTCACGAAGGGGGCATCATGTTGCAAGCCAGTGAAATGCAGCAACGTTTTAGTCATCTGCAGCAAACCATCAGCGAGACATCACGCACTTGTCATGCCGATGCGGGGATTCCACAAGATTTGATGAACTGCGTGGATGAGCTCGACAAGGAATGCAAAGCGGCATCGAAGGTCGTGTCTTCCAAGGATGAGGATCGGATCCGGCAGTGGGTCGATGATCTCGAACGGATCGGTGATCGTGCAGACCGCGCTTGCCAGCAGGCCGGCGGTCTCGATGCAAAGGTCAAGGATGCAGTCAGTTCGATGCATTCGGAACTTTCTGACCTGAAGCGCCAAGTGCACTAACCAATCTGACAGCCCCGGTCCAACCCGCCGGGGCTGATTGCTCACTTGCGCCGCATTTCCACGACCGTTGGTTTGCCATCGACGTTGTCGAAGGTCACGGAAACTGCGTCGCCCTCCTTGAAATCCTTCAGCGATGCGCGTTCCTTGACGGGGAACGCCATGGTCATCGGGCCCATGCCGAGGTTGGCGATCGGTCCGTGCCTGAGCGTGACCTTGCCGGCCTGCGCATCGATCTTCTTGATCTCGGCTGCGACGGGTTGCGGCGCCTGCTGCGAGGGTGCGGACGGCTTCATGTCCATGCCGTCCATCGAGCCCGCTGCGAATGCGGCCGGCGTGGTGGTCAAGGCAAGGACGAGGGCGAGCGTCTTGATGGATTTCATTGCGGTTCCTTTTGCAGTGATGGGTGGACGGAAACAGGTTGAGGTCTGGTCTGGCGCCGGCGCATCAGCAAATACACCGCCGGCACCACGAAGAGCGAAAGCAATGGCGCGGTGAGCATGCCGCCCACCATCGGCGCGGCAATGCGCTGCATGACCTCGGAGCCGGTGCCATGCGACCACATGATCGGCACCAGGCCGGCCAGGATGACGGCGACGGTCATTGCCTTGGGGCGTACGCGCAGCACCGCGCCTTCCTGGATGGCTTCAAGCAGCGCGGACAGGCTGGCTTCGCCCTGGTTCGCGCGCGCGGTCCATGCCTGCTTGAGGTAGAGCAGCATGATCACGCCGAATTCCGCCGCCACGCCCGCCAGCGCGATGAAGCCGACCACGCCGGCAACCGACAGGTTATAGCCCAGCAGGTAGAGCAGCCAGAAGCCGCCGATCAGCGCCAGCGGCAGCGTGCCCATGATGAGCAGGGCTTCATCGAGACGGCCGAACACCAGGTACAGCAGCACGAAGATGATCAGCAGCGTGAACGGTACCACCACCTTCAGCTTTGCGGCGGCCCGCTCCAGGTATTCGAACTGCCCGGACCAGCTCAGCGAATAGCCGGCCGGCATCGGCACCGCTTTCGCGACGGCAGCCTGCATGTCCCGGACGGCCGAGCGCAGGTCACGCCCGCGGATGTCGACATACACCCAGCCCGACAGGCGCGCGTTTTCGCTGCGCAGCATCGGCGCTCCCTGCACCACCTGGATGCGCGCCACGTCGGACAGCACGATCTGCTGGCCCTTGTCGGTGACGATGGGCAGGCTGCGCAGTTGCTCCACCGAGTCGCGGTAGTCGCGCGGGTAGCGTACGTTGATCGGGAAGCGCGCCAGCCCGTCGACGACCTCGCCCACATTGTCGCCGCCGATGGCCGACGACACCACGCTCTGCACATCCGCGATGTTCAGCCCGTAGCGGCCCGCCGCCACGCGATCGATGTCGATATCGACATAGCGCCCGCCGCTCAGCCGCTCGGCCAGCGCCGACGTCACTCCCGGCACTGTCCTGACGGTTTCCTCGATGCGCGTTGCCAGGCGGTCGATTTCCTTCAGGTCCGCGCCCGCCACCTTGATGCCGACCGGGCTCTTGATGCCGGTGGCAAGCATGTCGATGCGGTTGCGGATCGGCGGCACCCAGATGTTGGACAGGCCCGGCACCTTGACCACGCGATCGAGCTCTTCCACCAGCTTGTCGGTGGTCATGCCGGCACGCCACTGGTCGCGCGGCTTGAACTGGATGGTGGTCTCGAACATCTCGAGGGGTGCCGGATCGGTCGCGGTATCGGCCCGGCCGGCCTTGCCGAACACGGTCGCCACCTCGGGCACGGTCCTGATCAGGCGGTCGGTCTGCTGCAGCAGCTGCGCCGCCTTGCCGGCGGAAAGGCCCGGCAATGCCGATGGCATATAGAGCAGGTCGCCCTCGTCGAGCGGCGGCATGAATTCGGCGCCGGTACGCAGCATCGGCCACGCCGTCGCGGCCAGCAGCACCGCGGCGATCGCAAGGGTGGTCTTCGGGTAGGCCAGCACCCGTGCCAGCACCGGCCGATAGGCGCGGATCAGCCATCGGTTCAGGGGGTTGGACTTCTCCGAGGGAATCCTGCCGCGGATCAGATAGCCCATCAGCACCGGCACCAGCGTCACCGACAGGCCCGCCGCCGCGGCCATGGAATAGGTCTTGGTAAAGGCCAGCGGCGAGAACAGCCGGCCCTCCTGCGCCTCCAGCGTAAAGACCGGGATAAACGACAGCGTGATGATCAGCAGCGAGAAGAACAGCGCCGGCCCGACCTCGGTGGCGGCCCGGCCGATCACGCCCCAGCGCTCGTCCCCTGCCAGCGCCCGGCCGGGGTTGTCGGCATGCCAGTGTTCCAGCTGCTTGTGCGCGTTCTCGATCATCACGACCGCGGCATCGACCATGGCGCCAATGGCGATGGCAATGCCGCCCAGCGACATGATGTTGGCATTGATGCCCTGGTAGCGCATCACCAAAAAGGCGGCCAGCACGCCCAGCGGCAGCGACACGATCGCCACCAGCGCGGAACGCAGGTGGAACAGGAACAGCAGGCACACCAGCGCGACCACGGCGAACTCTTCGGCCAACTTGTGCGTCAGGTTTTCCACCGCGCGCTTGATCAGCGCGGAGCGGTCGTAGGTGGTGACGATCTGCACACCGGCAGGCAGGCTCTTCTGCAGCGTGGCTAGCTTTGCCTTGACCGCCTCGATGGTTTCCAGCGCGTTCTTGCCTGAGCGCATCACGATCACGCCGCCGGCAACCTCGCCCTGGCCGTCAAGTTCGGCGATGCCGCGCCGC
Organism: Cupriavidus sp. FW306-01-F10A; assembly: GCF_058782785.1. Classification (NCBI taxonomy): domain Bacteria; kingdom Pseudomonadati; phylum Pseudomonadota; class Betaproteobacteria; order Burkholderiales; family Burkholderiaceae; genus Cupriavidus; species Cupriavidus sp. FW306-01-F10A. Next base: position 89,998 of record NZ_JBYSYA010000008.1, on the reverse strand, counting down.
ATCTCCGGCCCAAGCTGCACGACTGCGACATCGCCCAGCCGCACCGGAATGCCGGCATCGCTGGTTACCAGCGGGATCTGCCGGAAATCGTCGAGCGTCTTCAGGTAGCCGCTGGCGCGCACCATATACTCTGCCTCGCCCATTTCCAGCACCGACCCGCCGGCTTCCTGGTTGGCGCCCCTGAGCGCCGCCAGCACCTTGCCCTGCGACAGGTTGTAGGCGCGCATCCGGTCCGGCAGCAGCACCACCTGGTACTGCTTCACCATGCCGCCCAGCGAAGCGACCTCGGCCACATTGGGCAGCGATTTCAGTTCGAAGCGCAGGAACCAGTCCTGCAGCGCGCGCAACTGGCCGAGGTCATGCTGGCCGGTCTTGTCCACCAGCGCGTACTCGTAGATCCAGCCGACGCCGGTGGCATCCGGGCCCAGCGCCGGCCTGGCCGCGGCGGGCAGGCGGGACTGCACCTGGTTCAGGTATTCCAGCACGCGCGAGCGCGCCCAGTACAGGTCGGTGCCATCCTCGAACAGCACATAGACGAACGAATCGCCAAAGAAAGAGTAACCCCGGACCGTCCTGGCGCCGGGCACCGACAGCATGGTGGTGGTCAGCGGATACGTGACCTGGTTCTCGACGATCTGCGGCGCCTGGCCGGGGAAGGGCGTGCGGATGATCACCTGCACATCGGACAGGTCGGGCAGGGCGTCGAGCGGCGTGCTCCGCACCGCCCACAGGCCCCATGCGGTCAGCATCACCGTGGCCAGCAGGACCAGGATGCGGTGGCGGATCGAGGCGAGGATCAGGCGCGCGATCATGGCCTGGCTCCCTGGGCGGTGCCGGCGGGCTCGACTGACGACAGCATGGCCGCGCCGTCGCGGTCCAGGCGGAAGCGGAAGCGGATGCGGTCGCCAGGCTTCAGTCCCTTGGGCAGGCCTGTCGGCGGCGCGGCGAAATCCATGGTCATCGCACCCCACTGTGCCGACGGGATCGGGCCGTGCGAGATGGTCAGGCTCTCGCTGCCGTGCACGGCTTCGATGCGGCCTGTGCCTTCATGCTCGGTCGATGGTGCGGCAGGTGCGGAGGCCGCAGGCGGGGCGGACATGCGTTGCGCGCTGCCGCGCAGGCTGGCTTCCGAGTCGATCAGGAACTGGCCGGACGTGACCACTTTCTGTCCCGGCGCCAGTCCGTCCAGCACCTCGACCATGCCATCGGCCTCGCGGCCGGTCTTGATCTCGGTGGCAACGAACCCTGCCTGGCCGGCATCGACCATGACGATACTGCGCTGACCGGTGCGGATGACCGACTCCGACGGGATCAGCAACGCTTCCTTCTGCGCGCCACTGTCGAAGCCGACCGTGACAAACATGCCCGGCAGCAGGCGCCTGCCTGGGTTTGGCAGCACGATGCGGGCCTTGACGGTGCGGGTCGCCGGGTTGACGTCGGGAAGGATGGCGTCGACCTTGCCGCCAAGGGGGCTGGCCGTGCCGCCCTGCAGTACCGTGGCCGCCGCGCCGGGTCGGATGGTGCCGGCCTGGCCCTCTGGTACCTCGGCAATCACCCACACCTGGCTGAGATCAGCCAGGCGGAACAGCGTCATGCCCGGCGACACGGTCATGCCCTCGCGCACCGCCACCTCGGTCACGAGGCCATCGACCGGGCTGGCGATGGCAACACCGGGCTGCAGCTTGCCGGATCTTTCGACCGCACTGACCTGGCCCGGTGTCATGCCCGCCTGCAGCATGCGATTCCTGGCAGCACTGCGCAGGTCGCCCAGATGCTCGCTTGCTGCCATGCGCGACACGGCCAGGTATTCCTCTTGCGCCGCGATCCAGTCGGGCGAGTACAGGGTGACCAGCGCCTGTCCGCGCCGGACCGGGTCAAGGGTCGCGCGGACCGCGACGTGCTGCACAAAGGCGTTGGTGCGCGCCTGGATGACCTGCACGCTGCGTTCGTCGATGGCGACATTGCCGGGCACCTGCAGCATCGCGGCCAGCCGCCCAGGCTTTGCTTCGGCGGTGCGAATGCCGAGGTTTTGCGCGACATGGCTGTCGACGGTGACACCGCCGCCGCCATCGTCCGCGTAGACCGGCACCAGTTGCATCTCCATGAAGGGCGACTTGCCCGGCTTGTCGAAGCGCTGGCCCGGCACCATGGGATCGTGCCAGTACAGGATCTTCCTGCCTGTCTTCGGGTCGATGTCGCCGGCCTTGAGCATGGTGGATTGCGCGCCAGCCGTGCTCGACGGTTGCGCAGTCTGTGTGCCGCGCGTGAACCCGAAGTGGTAAGCGCCGTAGAGGGCGATGCCGGCGACGACCAGCCCGGCTGCTGCTGCAATGATGTGCTTCTTCATTTTGCCTCCCTCACTGCGGCTTCGGTCTGGGCGGTCGGCAATGGCACCAGGTAGTTCAGGTCCGCCCACAGCTTCGCGGTTTTTGCCTCAAGCAGCAGGCGATCCATGGCGGTGTCGATGGCGCGATGGTTGGCTTCGGCGACGGCCGCCAAGCTGCCCGTGCTGGCGCGGTAAGCCGTCAGTGCCGCATCCGCCTGTGCCCGCGCGAGCGGCAAGGTCTTGTCGTCGTAGCGCCGCAGCCGGTCAAGGTTGCGCTGCAGCTCGGCCAGCCTGGCGCCGACCATGGCCTGGGTATTGCGCCGGATCACTTCCAGCCTGGCCCGCGCGTCGTTGGCCTGCGCCAGCCGCGCGCTGATTTCACGGTCCTGGCGGTTGCCCCGGTCCCACGGCAGCGGGAAGCTGACGTTGAGCGAGCCCATGTTCGAGTAGGCCGAGCCGCGCTGGCTGTACATCAGCTCGACCGTCACGTCCGGCTTGCGGGCTTCGGTTGCCACCTGGATTTCCGATTCGGCCAGCGCCACGTCGCGCTGCGCAGCCGACAGTTCGGGCACGGCCTCGAACTCGCCCCGGGCGAGTTGCCGGGCGCCTGGCGGCACTTCAAGCGGTGGCCGCTCCGACAGCGGGCGCCGCGCAGCGGCGCCGACCCAGCGCTCCAGGTTCAGCGTGGCCGTTGCCAGCGCGGCGCGGTTCTCGTCCTCGCGGTCGTGCAGCTTCTGGATTTCCAGCTCCATCGCCAGTACCTCCGCACGCGAGCCGCGCCCGCTGCGGTAGGCCGCGGTGGCGGCCTGCAGCGCCAGTTCAAGCGGATGGCCGTGATGGCCGAGCAGCACGCCGGCCTGCTCCGCATACCACCGGTCGAGCCAGGCATTGACCGCATTGCGCTGCACGCCTGCCAGCCCCAGCGCGCGCTGCGCGTCGGCAGCGGCGGCTTCGGCTTCGAAGCGCGCGGCCCTGGCGCGGCGCTTGTCCGCGCGCGTGAATTCCTGCATCACCGAGATCGAGCGCATGGTCATGGAATCCCGGCTCAGCGAGAACGCGTCCGAGCCGTTGACCGGCACGTTGTTGACGCCGAGCTTGACCACGGGATCCGGCAGGCGGCCGGCGGCGACCGCCATTTGCCCCGCGGCCTCCACGGCGCCGCGCGACGATTCGGCGTCGCCGGCATGGGCGCTCGCGATCGCGACGGCTTCCTCAAGGGAGAGGGACGGGGCGGATTGCCCGGGCGCGCCTTGCGGCGCAGCCAGGCCGATTGCGGGCGCGCTGAGCAGCGCCACGGTCAGGTGACGTAAAAAAAGCATAAAACCTCCAGGGACGACGACTGCTGCCCGCATGGAAGCAGGCAGCATCAGGTGACGTCGAGCCGGAGGCTAAGTCTGGAAACTGCAGTGAAGGACGGTGAGGGGAGGCGGTGCGCGCGCCTCAGCTTCGGCGCGCAGCGCAACGCGAACCTCCGCCAGGACCACGCGCGTTGGCTCAAGCACGCGCATCAGCACCGGCATGAAGGCCGGAAGCTGCGGCGAAGCATGGTCGGCGTTCTTGGAATCGGCCTGGCAATGCGCCAGGCAAAGCCCGCCCTGGTCAATGCCGTGCTGGGTGTCGCTGGCGGCCATATCGGCGCAGGATTCGGTCATCGCCGCCATCGTGCCGCTGTGTTCCGCCTGGTAGCGGCTGCCGGTACAGGCGTACGCCGCCACTGCCAGCTGGGCTGCCAGGAAGACAACGAGGAGGAAGCCGGCGAACCATGGCCGGCGATGCGATTTGCCCACGAGAGCGGTGCCTGTTTTGGCGACAATATATCAGTGTTCGGCGCCACCAGGCAGCATCGCTACTGCGGCAGCTTGCCGCACAGGTGGGCCGTTCGCGAACATAGCGAACGGCCTGATGCTGCACTTTCGCATGTTTGCCTGCAGCGGCAACGTTGCCGTCCTGTGACACGTCACGGTGCCGAAATATTCGTCGTGCATCCTCCCGCCAAAACCAACGGGGAGGAAATATGAGGCGTCTTTCAATACTGGCAGCCCCGCTGCTGGCGCTGGCCGTGGCGTCGTGCGGCAGCGATGATGACAACAATGCGCCGGTCACGCAGCCGCCGGCTGCCGGCAGCACCGCGCCCACGAAGAACGTCGTGTTCTTCCTTGGCGACGGCATGGGCATGACGACCATGACCGCGGCGCGGATCTACAAGGTCGGCGAGGATGGGGACCTGACCATGGACACGCTCCCCGAGAGCGGGTTTATCCGGACCTATTCGAACAACGCGCAGGTGACCGACAGCGCGCCGTCGATGGCGGCCTACATGACCGGCGTCAAAATGAACAACGAAGTCATCTCGATGACGCCGGAGACCAATGCCTTCGACGCCAGCGGCAAGGACTACCTGTCCGGCGCGGACAGCACCTGTCCGGCTTCCGGCAACGGCCAGAGCGTGCCGACGCTGCTCGAGCAGATGAAGGCGGCAGGCTACGGCACCGGCGTGGTCACCACCACCCGCATCACGCACGCAACCCCCGCCACGACCTACGCGCACGTGTGCCACCGCGACGCCGAGAACACCATCGCCGCGCAACTGGTGCCGAACGGCGCCGGCTACAACAGCGCGCTTGGCGATGGCGTCGATGTGATCGTCGGCGGCGGCCGCAAGCACTTCCAGAACAAGGCCGCGGGCGGCGCCCGCACCGACGGCCGCGACCTGGTTGGCGAACTGACCAAGGCCGGCTATACCTACGCTTCCAGCAAGGCCGAGTTCGACAAGATCGACGCCGCCAGCGCGAAGAAGGTGGCAGGGCTGTTCACGTCCAGCCATATGGCCTACGACCTGGACCGCGTGCCCGGCGATGAACCGAGCCTGGCGGAGATGACCGGCAAGGCCATCGACGTGCTTGCCGCGAAGAAGAAGGGCTTCTTCCTGATGGTGGAAGGCGGCCGCATCGACCACGCATTGCATGAAACCACCGCGCGCAAGGCGCTGCAGGACACCGTGGCCTTCGACACCGCGATCAAGACTGCGATCGACAAGCTCAACGTGATCGACCCGGGCCTGAAGAACACGCTGATCGTCGTCACCGCCGACCATGACCACACGCTGGTGCTGAACGGCTACGCCAAGCGCACCGGCCCCACCAGCGACAGCAACCCCGGCGTGCTGGGCCTGCTGAAGAACTACGTGACCGGCGCACTGTCCACGGACTCCGGCGGCAATCCCTTCACCATCATCGGTTTCGGCACCGGCGAGAACCGCCCGGCCACGCGCACCGCGCTGACCGATGCACAGGTCTACGACAAGAGCTATCACCAGGAAGCGGCGATCCCGATGGCGGCGGGTGGCGAGACCCATGGCGGCACCGATGTCTTTATCGGCGCACTGGGCAACGGCGCCGAATCCTTCACCGGTGTGATGGACAACACCGACGTGTTCGGCCTGATCAAGACGGCCATCGGCCTCTAAGCCACTATCGCTGACGGAATAACGCCATGAAACTCATCATTCGTACCGGCCTGTCCGCAGCCGCGGCTGCCTGCGCCTGCATTGCCTTCCCTGCGCAAGCCGCGGGCGAGGCCAAGAATGTCATCTTCTTCCTGGGCGACGGCATGGGCCCGACCACCGTCACCGCTTCGCGCATCTACAAGTATGGCGAGACCGGCAAGCTCAACATGGAGTCGCTCAAGCGCACCGCGCGCGTGAAGACGTATTCGAACGACGCGCAGACCACCGACAGCGCGCCGTCGATGGCGGCCTACATGACCGGCGTGAAGATGAACAACGAAGTCATCTCGATGTCGGCCGATACCAAGGCCAGCGACGGCACCGGCAAGGCCTATGTGACCAGCGCCGGCGACAGCACCTGTCCCAGCGGCAACGGCGCGCCGGTCGTGACCGTGCTGGAACTGGCCAAGGCCGCCGGCAAGTCGGTCGGCGCGGTGACCACCACGCGCGTGACCCACGCAACGCCGGCGGCCACTTTCTCGCACGTCTGCCACCGCGACGGCGAGAACAATATCGCCGCGCAGGCAACGCCCGGCAACGCCGGCTACAACACCGCGCTCAAGGACGGCCTGGACGTGCTGCTTGGCGGCGGCCGCCGCCAGTTCCTGCCCAGCGCCGCGGGTGGCAAGCGCACCGATGGCGTCGACCTGACCACGCAGTTCCCGGGCTACACCTACGTGACCACCGGCACCGCGTTCAAGGCCGTGGACCCGGCATCGACCAACAAGCTGCTCGGCCTGTTCAACATGGACCACCTCAACTACGAGCTGGACCGCGTCAAGAACAATGTCGACGAGCCCAGCCTGGCCGACATGACCGAGAAGGCCATCCGCATCCTGCAGAAGAACGGCAACGGCTATTTCCTGATGGTGGAGGGCGGCCGGATCGACCATGCGCTGCATGGCACCAACGCCAAGCGCGCGCTGGAAGACACGATCGCGTTTGACGATGCCATCAAGCGTGCGCTGTCGATGGTGGACCTGTCGAACACGATGATCGTGGTCACTGCCGACCACGACCATACGATGACGATCAACGGCTACTCGCATCGCGGCAACCCGATCCTGGGCACGGCAACGGACATCAAGACCAGGCAGCCGGCCACGGCGGCCGACGGCCTGCCTTACACCACGCTGGTGTTCGGCAACGGCGGCGGTCCGCGCAAGACCCCGCGCGACAACCCCGCGCTGGTGGACACCACGGCCGACGGCTACCTGCAGGAAGTTGGCGTCAACCTTGGCTCGCCGGGCTCGGAAACCCACGGCGGCGGCGATGTGATGCTGTTCTCGACGGGGCCGGGCAACGCCGCGCTCAAGGGCACCATCGACAACACCAAGGTGTTCAGCGTCGTGAAGTCCGCGCTGGGCCTGTGATGCCGGCCGCGGCCTTGCTGCACGACTGAGCACAGGGTCTTTTGATGCCATGCGCGCGCCGGTTGCCGGCGTGCGCATTTTCGCTTTCTGAACGGATTTCATGAAAACCAAGCAAGCCACTCCCGTCCTCGCACTGCTGCTGGTTTCGGCAGCTTTCACCGCCGTGGCGGCGGAGCCGTCCAGGGCCTCCGGCCCGCTGGCGCTGCGCGTGCAGCATGAGTTGTCGGCGCTCGGGGCCGACGGCGTGCGCCGCGACATCTACTTCACCGAACGTGTCTACCGCGAGGGCGGCACGGTCTGGATCGAGCGCGAGATCCCGCACGGGGCGCATGACGAAGCCGAACACGCCAAGGCAGACAAGGGCCACAAGCACATGGACATGTCGGCCGCGGCACGCTGGATCGAGCGGCAGCCGTCCGGCAAGCTGTCGGTGCGGCTGGTCAGCGACGCCATGCGCAAGACCTTCGAAGTCAGCCCGGCCGAATACGGCAACATCGGCTTCGACGGCTCATGGGCGACCGCCTACCACCTGCTGGATCCGGCAGCGCTCAAGACCATGAGCGCGAGCGGTCCTGCGCGCGGCGGTGTGCAGGAGTACCGCGCAAAGCGCGGCGATGAACAGGTGACGGTCCAGTGGGACGTGGCCGGCCAGTATCCGCGCCTGGTCCAGTCGCGCAATGCCAGCGGCACGCAGAAGAAGATCACGCGCGTGACCGCCGCTGCCTTGCCGCAACCCGCTCCGTGGAACCGCACCCGGCCCTATGCAAAAGGTGAGTACACGGATCTGATGGACTAGGACGCCGATGGCGACCTATCCCGCCTCGACCCGCGCGCAGTACGCCTCGATGGTCCGCTTCCATGCGGGCCGAGCCAGGCACCGGTCCCGATACGACGCGACTCCCGGATACGGCGCGATCAATCCCTGGTCCTTGATGCCAGAGAGGAGCACGTGCGCCATCAGGATGTCGGCAACGGTGAAATCCTTGGTCGCGACGAAGTCGCGGTCAGCGAACCAGCGCTCCAGGTTCGTCAGCACCCGATTCACCCAGCCGACCAGGAACTCGCGGTGCTTGCCGCAGCTGCCATCCGCCGTCCAGTCGAGCACCATCAGGCTGAGCAGCGGCGGCTCGACCGAGTTCATCGCGGCGAAGCACCAGCGCACCACCTGCGCCTCGTCGGCGCGATCGGCGGGGATCAGGCGGCCGGACTTCTTCGCCAGGTAGACGAGGATGGCGGCGGATTCGGACAGCACCAAGCCGTCGTCGTCGATCGACGGGATCTGTTCGAACGGGCTGAGCCGGCGATAGGCGTCGGTGCTCAGGTCGTGTGCAGGATGGTCCATGCCGGCCAGCTCGAACGGCAGTTGCATCTCTTCGAGCGCCCACAGCACGCGCAGGTCGCGGGTGTGGCCGCGCGCGCCAGCATTGACCTTCGAAAAGCCGTAGAGCTTGAGCATGGAGACGCTCCTTGGTTGAAGCTGCCGTGCTGCGAAGAGTTGCGACATTCTAACTCGGTGCCGGCAGCGCTTCGCAGGATCAGGCATTGCATCAATCCCATATTTCCAGTATTGTAGAAATATGGAAGAGAATGATGTTGTCCGCTCCCTTGCTGCATTGGCCCACGGGCTGCGTCTCCAGGTCTTTCGGATGCTGGTCGTCGCCGGCCCGGGTGGCATGACACCCGGCGCGATGGTCGAGCGGCTGGGCGTGCCTGCGGCCACCTTGTCGTTCCACCTGAAGGAACTGGCGCACGCCGGCCTGGTGACGCAGGAGCGCGACGGACGCAACCTGATCTACCGCGCCGCTTTCGCGCATATGAATGCATTGCTCGGCTACCTGACCGCCAATTGCTGCGAAGGCGTCGAGGAAGCCGCGGTTTCCTGTCACTGCTGATGGAGATGTTCCGATGAAGCGCTTTCACGTTCACGTCCATGTCGACGACCTAGGCAAGAGTATTGCCTTCTATTCGAAGCTCTTTGCCGCTGAACCGACGCGAGTCGAGAGCGACTACGCCAAATGGATGCTCGAGGATCCGCGCATCAACTTCGCGATCTCCACGCGCGGCCAGGGGACGGGCGTCGACCATCTCGGTTTCCAGACCGATGACGCCGCCGAGCTTGCCGAACTGAAAGCGCGCGCCGAGGCGGCCGACATGGCGCTGCTGGACCAGGGTGAAACCACCTGCTGCTATGCGCGCAGCGAAAAGCACTGGGTCACCGATCCGCAGGGCATTGCCTGGGAGCACTTCCATACGCTGGGCAATGTCCCGGTATTCGGCGAAGGCAAGGCCGAAGCGGCGTCCGCCGAAGGCTCCGCCTGCTGTGCCCCGCGTGCCGCGCGCGGCAAGCCGATCGGGATTGCGGTGAACTCCAACTCGTCGTGCTGCTGAGCACGCTCTCTCCATGACCACCAACGTTCTGATCCTTTGCACCCATAACTCCGCGCGCAGCGTGCTGAGCGAAGGGATGCTCAACCATTGGGCCAGCAAGCTCGGCAAGGATGTGCGCGCCTTCAGCGCCGGCAGCGCACCGAGCGGGCGCCTGAACCCGTTCGCACTGGAAGCGCTGACCAATGCCGGCGTCGACGTGAGCGGCTATCGCAGCAAGAGCTGGGACGAATTTGTCGGCGACAACGCGCCGGAAATGCGGATCGTGATCACGGTCTGCGACAGCGCCGCGGCGGAACAGTGCCCGTATTGGCCGGGCAGCCCGGTCAAGGTGCACTGGGGCTATGCCGATCCGTCCAACGCCCTGGGCGGCGACGAAGGCAAGCGGCTGGCATTCGAGCTGACGCGCGAGGCCATTGGCTACCGCATGCTGCAACTGCTGGCGTTGCCGCTGCAAGGGATGAACAATGCGCAGCTGCAGGACGCGCTCAACGCGATCGCGAAGAACTGAAGGCGCCGGAACTCCAATGAATCAGAACGCAACCACCCACGCCCCCATTTCGACGAAGCCCGCCATTGGCTTCTTTGAACGCTACCTGACCATCTGGGTGGCCCTGTGCATCGTCGTCGGGATTGCGCTGGGGCAGGCGATGCCGGGCGCGTTCCAGGCGATCGGCAGCATGGAGTACGCCCAGGTGAACCTGCCGGTCGGCATCCTCATCTGGATCATGATTATCCCGATGCTGCTGAAGATCGACTTCAGCGCACTGGGCCAGGTGAAATCCCACTGGCGCGGCATCGGTGTGACGCTGTTCATCAACTGGGCGGTCAAGCCGTTCTCGATGGCGCTGCTGGGCTGGCTGTTCGTGCGGCACCTGTTTGCGCCCATGCTGCCCGCCGAGCAGCTCGACAGCTATATCGCCGGGCTGATCCTGCTGGCTGCGGCGCCGTGCACGGCTATGGTGTTCGTGTGGAGCCAGCTCTGCAAGGGTGACCCGTATTTCACGCTGTCGCAGGTGGCGCTGAACGATGCCATCATGGTGGTGGCGTTCGCGCCGGTGGTGGCGTTGCTGCTTGGCCTGTCGTCGATCACGGTGCCGTGGGATACGCTGCTGACGTCGGTGGCGCTGTATATCGTGGTGCCGGTGGCGATTTCGCAGGTGCTGCGCAAGCTGCTGCTGAGCAAGGGCGTGGCGCATTTCCAGCGGGTCGTGGGCAAGCTCGGACCGTATTCAATCGCCGCGCTGCTGCTGACACTGGTGCTGCTGTTCGCCTTCCAGGGCCAGGCCATCATCGAGCAACCGCTGGTGATCGCGCTGCTGGCCGTGCCCATCCTGATCCAGGTGTTCCTGAACTCCGGCCTGGCGTATCTGCTGAACCGGAAACTGGGTGTGGCGCATTGCGTGGCGGGCCCGTCCTCGCTGATCGGCGCCAGCAATTTCTTCGAGCTGGCCGTGGCGACGGCCATCAGCCTGTTCGGCTTCAAGTCCGGGGCGGCGCTGGCAACGGTGGTCGGCGTGCTGATTGAAGTGCCGGTCATGCTGCTGGTGGTCAGCATCGTCAATCGGACCCAAGGCTGGTATGAAGCGGGGCGCAAGGCCTGACGCCCGCCCCAAGGCGCTCCGATCCCGGCGGCCGTGATGCTCAGGCCGCCATGGCTCAGGCCGCTTCGGACGAGACGCCGCGGCGTCTGGTGGCCGCCGGCTTGCATGCCACTTCCGGCACGCCGCAGCCCTGCGGATTGCCTTGGCAGCAATGTTCCGTCAGGAAGGCAATGAGCGCGTTCATCGTCTCGAATTGCGCCCGATAGATCACGAACTTGCCTTCCTGCGTATTCTTGATGAGACCCGCGTGGACCAGTTCTTTCAGATGGAAGGACAGCGTCGCGGGTGCGACACCCAGCGCTTCGCGGATTCGGCCCGCGCTGACGCCGTCCGGGCCGGCCTGGACCAGCAAGCGGAAGATCGCCAATCGGGAATCCTGGGCAAGTGCAGCGAGCGCTGCTACGGCGGTTTCATTCTTCATGGCTCGAACTGTAGAGGTACCGGCACGGCCCGCGCAAGTCAGGTGCTGCCGGATTCAACTATTCTGATTGGATCCTGCTTCCGGCGCCCGCCGCCGCCGCGGCTCCCGCTTCGGGGTCTTGTGGCGCCAACGATTCCTTCAAGGAGAACCACAATGCGTGTCATGGTGATGGTGAAGGCCACGAGCGAGTCAGAAAGCGGCAAGATGCCAAGCACGGAGTTGCTTGCGGCAATGGGCAAGTTCAATGAAGAACTCGTCAACGCGGGCGTCATGCTTGCGGGCGAGGGCTTGCACCCTAGCGCAAGGGGAAAGCGGGTGCGCTTTTCGGGCGATCAGCGGACTGTGACGGACGGGCCGTTCCCGCAGACCAACGAACTCGTTGCCGGATTCTGGTTGTGGCAAGTCGAGTCAATGGATGAGGCTGTCGAATGGGTCAGGCGCTGCCCCAACCCCATGGAAAGCGAGTCCGAAATTGAAATTCGCCCGCTGTTCGAGGTCGAGGACTTCGGTGCTGAACTCACGCCAGAACTGCGGGAGCAGGAAGAGCGGCTGCGCGCTGAAGTTGAAGGGCTTGCGAACAAGGCGCGCTGACGGCAGCCCAAACGCACAGGGCGAGGCGGTTGCCTCGCCGCCCAACGCTGGTTCTTTCGGCGTTGTCCATCTCCACGGCATGGAGCACCGTAGACCTGGGTGTCCTCTTGCGGGGCGCGCCGAATGCAAAAGGTGTGCGCGTCCATCGACCGTAGTCATCTCTTCGGCGGCTGATCTCGCCCCTGAAGGCGACTTCTCATTGGCGGCCAACTGATCCTGGACCCAGGCGCGTTGGCCTTTGAGAACGGTCCCGTGCTTCTTTGGCCTTGACCTTCCAACGATGGGAACCTCTAAGCTGGGGGCATCAGGCGTGACATGGACGTCCCACCGCGAACGGCCGTCGTCGTCGCATCATGAGCGTGTCATGAAGGTAAAGGGCACGCCGGATGACGCAGTGGATGCCCGGCCGGCAACTGAAGGAAGCAGCCAGGATGAACAGGACAAGCAACGAACGCGATGCAACCGAGCCTGGCCGAAAAGGTCGGCTCCCAGACCGTGCTGTCCCAGATTGTCCAGATGGTGGCGCAAGCGCAGCGATCGAAGGCACCGATGCAGCGGATGGCCGACCAGGTTGCCGGCGTCTTCGTCCTCGGGGTCATCGGCATTGCGGTGCTGACCTTTGTCGCGTGGGGACTCTTCGGCCCCGAGCCGAGCCGGGTGTTCGGGCTGATCAATGCGGTCGCGGTGCTGATCATCGCATGTCCGTGCGCACTGGGTCTCGCCACGCCGATGTCAATCATGGTTGCAAGCGAAACTCTCGCAAGCGACCATTCGAAACATGAAGCAGAACCTCGGTTTTGCGTTCGCTTATAACGCCTTGGGCGTTCCGCTGGCGGCGGGCGTTCTGTATCCAATGACAGGCCTGTTGTTGTCGCCCATGATTGCGGCGCTGGCGATGAGCCTGAGTTCTGCCTCGGTCATGACCAATGCGCTGCGGCTCAGGAAGGCTGCTACGTGAGGCGTGCCGGCAGTTCTGGGGTGAAGTGGGCCCTACACATGTCATGCAAATGTCATGCACTGCAACATTTCTGCGTAAGCACATGTAAATATAGAGGCGTATAAAGCACTTTTATTGTCATGTTTTAAAGACTTTTTGGGTATGTACCTAGGGATTGAATTAGAAGAAAGCCTCTAGGATTCGCACTCGGATGCTGCGCTGCAGGATTGGTGGCGCTGCCAATCCGGAAGCCAAACCGAGGCGGATTCACGTTGCAAAACCTGTTGCGCGAATCCGTTCGATCAATCCACAGGAGATTTTGCATGTCCCCTTTTATGCCCGAGCAATTTGCTGCAGCGCAAAAGTCCAGTCTGAACCAACTGTTCGCGCTGACGAACATGGCTTTTGACGGCTTCCAGAAGTTGACCGAGTTGAACCTGCAGGCAGTCAGGACGACGCTTGCCGAAGGCCAGGGCAATATCGAAGCGGTGCTGGCCGGAAAGGACCTGCGTGAAGTGTTCGCCGTGCAGGGCAATCTGGCACAGCCTGCCGCGGAGAAGGCGGTTGCATATGCACGCCATGTGTACGAAATCGCATCGACCACGCAGGTGGAACTGACCAAGGCAGTCGAGGGCCAGTACGAACAGCACAACCGCAATGTGCAAGCCTTCGTTGACAACTTCGTGAAGAACGCGCCGGCCGGGTCTGAAGCGATCACCGCGCTGCTGCAATCGAGCGTTGCAGCCGCCAGCAGCACCTTTCAATCCTTCCAGGACGCCGCCAAGCAGACGGCTGAAGCCGCCAAGGCCAACTTTGCCAAGACCGCCGCAGCTGCCTCCGGCGCGGCCCAGCAGGCGGCGCCCCGCGCTTCCAAGCAGTAACGGCGTGCGGCTGGCCAAGCAGGCCAGGCCAGCGCGCTGAACATAGATCGCAGGCTTGCAGGCCAGGGGCATCAGCTGTCCTGGCTTGCAGCACTGCGACGCCAATCTTCCCGCATCGGCATACAAGCTGGGCCCGGAGTCATCCAGCCCGGCTCGCCCTCGCTTTGTTCGCGCCAGGGCAGCGGGAATGTGCTCGGGACAATCAGGCAAGAGCCCGTCCCGGCAAGGCAGGGGTCTTTCAACTTTACGAGAATGAAGCAGGCAGGATGATGAAGAGAATTGCACTGGTAACAGGTGGTATGGGTGGGCTGGGAGAAGCCATCAGCATCAAGCTGCACGACGCAGGCTATGCGGTGGTGGTGACGCACTCGCCGGGCAATGCGACCGCCCAGGACTGGCTTGCCGCGATGGCCGCCAGCGGCCGCGAGATGCGCGCCTACGAGGTGGATGTATCCGACTACGATGCCTGCCAGGCTTGCGCCGCGCAGATCCTGGCTGACGTAGGCCGCGTGGATATCCTGGTGAACAACGCCGGCATTACCCGCGACATGGCCTTCAAGAAGATGGACAAGCCGAACTGGGACGCCGTGATGCGGACCAATCTCGACTCGGTATTCAATCTCACCAAGCCGCTTTGCGAAGGCATGGTCGAACGCGGCTGGGGACGCATCATCAACATCTCGTCGGTCAACGCATCCAAGGGCGCCTTCGGACAGACCAACTATGCCGCCGCCAAGGCCGGGATGCACGGCTTCACCAAGTCGCTGGCGCTGGAAGTGGCAAGGAAGGGCGTGACCGTCAACACCGTCTCTCCGGGCTACCTTGCCACCAAGATGGTCAACGCCGTGCCCAAGGAAATCATGGAGACCAAGATCCTGCCGCAGATTCCGGTCGGCCGCGTCGGCAAGCCGGAAGAAGTCGCAGCGCTGGTTGCCTACCTGTGCTCGGAGGAAGCGGCCTACGTGACCGGGTCCAATATCGCCATCAACGGCGGGCAGCACATGCAGTAAGGGCGCTGGGCCAGGCGCCGCCAGGTGAATGCGCGGCCGTAGGCCCCCGCCCCCCGGTAACTGAGGCTTATGCCTCAGTTACTTCTTCTCCGGCATGGCTGACGAGTGATGGCTTGTAATCAGCCATTGCTTGCCATCCCAGTGATAGGTGTAGGTATAGCGGGCCTTCACCACGGTTCCCGTTCGTGCGAAGGTGAAGGTGTAGAGGCCGGAATCCACGGCGGAATTGCATCTCAGTTCAATGCTGCGGAAGTCGATCTTCCCGGATGGACCGTCTTGCAGGAAGTGATGGAAATAGTCTTCTTTCTCCGCGACGGTCAAGCGGGGCTTGTTGGATACCGTCGGCAGAAGAATGGACCGTTCCGCATAGTTGGCCACCACCTTGTGTGGATCGCCTGTCTGCAGTGACCGGTTCCATCGATCAAACAACGCCGCAATCTCCTGCTCCGACGTCACCTTGCAGCTTTCCGTGCGCGATGCCTGCGCCGTGCCTGGCGTGCCCTGGTTCATGGCGCATCCCGCAAGCACGAACGCCAGGGCAGCAATGCGAAATAGCTTCATGGCAGGGCTCCTCAGGTTAGGGGGCGCGAGAGCCAGGGGACACTGCCTGAAGTATGGTACATCCCGCAAGCGTTACCTACCCCGCTTGCTTGCGGAATGCCCAGCGCCCGGCCAGCACCGTGAAACTTGCCACCAGCGCCACCAGTACCCAAAAGCCGTGCGGGTGTTCGGCCAGCGGAATGCCGCCCACATTCATGCCGAAAAAACCGGCCACGATATTGATCGGAAGCGCCAGTACTGTCACCAGCGTCAGCGTGAACAGCGTGCGGTTGGTTTGCTCGTTGAGCTTGGCGGCAATTTCTTCCTGCAACAGCTTGATGCGTTCGACCAGCGCCGCCAAGTCGTTGAGCACCAGCGAGAATTCCTCGGTCGATTCACGCAACTCCTGCAGGTCCGATTCCTGCAGCCAGGCCGGCGGCCGGTTCAGTAGCCGGAACAGGGCGCCGGGCTCGGGCGCCAGCAGCCGTTGCAGCCGCACCAGCCCGCGCCGCATCGAACCCAGGTCGGCGCGGTTGCCTTGCAGGCGCTGCGACAGCAACTGGTCTTCGATCTGGTCGACGTTCACACCGGTCTCGCGCACGATCTGCACCAGCACGTCGGCCTGGTCACGCAGCAGGTGCACCACAAGGTCCAGTGGCGAGCGGAAGGCCTCGCCGCGCCGCACCGCCTCGCGCAGCCGGTCCACGGAACGCAGCGGCCTGGCGCGGGCCGTCACCAGCAGGCGGTGGTCGGCATGGGCCCAGAGCGTGGAGATATCCGTCGAGGTGACGCCGAAGTTGTAGATCACGTCGTTGACCACGGCCAGCAGGGCGGCGTCGAGGCGCTCGATCCGCGTCGAGCGCGAACCTTGCCGCAGGGCCTCGAAGAATTCGTCAGGCAGGGCCAGCTGGCCCTTCATCCAGCGCTCGCACGCGCTGTGCGACAGGTTGAAATGCAGCCACAGGAACGGGCGATGGTGCACGGCGTCCGGCGGTTCTGACGGCATCTGCTGCAGCCATGCCGCCGCGGCACGGGAATCGATCTCGCGCACCGGCCCGCCGGGTTCGAACAAGAAACCGCTGACCAGACCGACCGGGTCCGACCCATAGCCGGCCTCGACAATGCCCGCTTGCATGCAAACGCCCTCCACATCAAATGTGCCTTGCGCGACGTTAGCACAGCACGATGATAGTAGAGGGCCGCCGGATGCCTACCAGCCAAAACGATAGTCCCTGGTCGGATGCAGCCACCACTTTCCGTTCCCGGGCAGTTCCAGCACCTGGTGGTGGAATTTCAGCAGCGTGGGCCGGTGGCTGACGCTGACAAGCGTCGACTGCATGTCGGCGAGCAGCTGGTACATGGCTTCCTCATTGCTGATATCCAGGGCACTGGTCGCTTCGTCCAGCATGACATAGCGCGGCTTTGACAGCAGTACGCGGGCGATGGTCAGCCGCTGCTGCTCGCCAAGGGACAGGACTTTGCCCCAGTCCACTTCCGTGTCCAGGCCGCCAAAGCGGCCAGCGAGGTCCTTCAGGTTGACCGTTTCCAGCAACTTCAGAAGCTCCTCGTCAGGGATTCGCTGGCCAATGTGGTTCGGGTACAGCAACTGGCTGCGCAGGCTGCCGACCACCATGTAAGGATGCTGCGGCAGGAACAGCATTTCCTGCGGCATTGGCCGCACGATGCATCCCGTGCCGTTGTTCCACAATCCGGCGATCGCGCGCATCAGCGAACTCTTGCCGCCGCCGCTGGCGCCGACGATAAGCAGGCCCTCTCCCGGGTTGACCGACAGCGTCAGGTCGGTGACCAGCGTCCGCTCCTGATTCGGCGTGCGCAAGGTCACATGTTCCAGCGCCAGGCGGGAGTCATGGATGGACTCGATCGTGGTGGCCGGCTTCACGGAGGCTGCTGCCGTACCGGTCAGCGAGATGGAGAATGTGTCCAGTCGATCCAGCCCCGCCACGAAGCGGCTCAGGTCTTCAAAGTTGTCGACGATCACGGTCAGCGCGTTCAGGATGGCGGCGAACGCGCCGGCCGCCTGGATGGCGCTGCCGACTTCAAGCTCGCCGGAAAGCACGCGTGAAGCGACGATGGCGCTGGGCAGCAGGATGGTCAGGAAGCCATAGGCATACTGGAACATGTTCAGGCTCAGCTGCCACTTGATGAGCCGGTCGAAATTCTGGAAGGCCTTGCCAAAACGGCCGCTCACATGGGATGACTCCAGCGCCTCGCCGCGATAGAACGCAATGGACTCGGCGTTCTCACGCACCCGGATCAGGCTGAAGCGGAAATCCGCCTCCCGCCTTAGCTGGAAGAAGTTCAGGCCGATCAGGACGCGGCCGAAGAAGAAGATGGAGATAAATGTACCGGCGATGGCATAAATGACAAGAAAGTAGACCAGCTCTCTTGAGATCGACCACAGGACGGCGCTGAAGGCGATGAGCTGCAGCAGCGCGCCGATACCGATTGAAAGGAAGAACAGGGATTGCCGCGTGAAGGTATTGATGTCTTCGGCGATGCGCTGGTCCGGATTGTCGATCGCGGCATCTGAATTGAGCTTGTAGTAGACCCGGCCCTTGAAATACCCGTCCAGATAGTGATACGTCAGCCAGCGTCTCCAGAGCAGGCCCAGCTTGTTCCTCAGGTAGTAATAGACCGCGTAGATGGGGACTGCCACCATCAGGATATAGAGACACTTCCTGATCGAGGCCCAGAAACGATCCGCGTCTTGCGCTGCCAGGGCCGAGGTGAATTCACCGGTTTGCTGGACGATCAGTACCTCGGACTGGGTCTGGCCCAACAGCAGCAGGATCAGCAGGACCAGCAAGCCGGAGGCTTTCCATTTTTCCCGCGAGAACCAGTAAAGTTTTGCAATGGCCCAGTATCGGGTCCACACATGCCGGGTGGAAGTGACGGGACGTTTCCCTGGGGCCGAAGTGGTGCCGGTGACCCGCGACTCAGGAACGGCGCTCATATCCCATCTCCCAGCACTAACCGGATTGCATACTCGCCACATGCCCGGCGCGGGACACGTGGGAGAACGGCAGAAGACTATTAATAAAATATAGGCTAGCAGAATCGATGCCTGGCTGATTCGTGGTCCCTGCCCGCAGTCAAGGACCCGACCCCGGACAGGCGAGCGGAGATCTGGCTTGACGCACGCCCGGAACCTGATTCCAATCCGGAAGTGACCTTTCCGCTATGACAGCCCCTCCGCATGGACCGCTTCGACGCGCTGCAACTCTTTACCCGGATCGTGGAACTGGGCTCCTTCACCGGCGCCGCCAGCGCGCTGGACATGCCACGCGCCACCGCCACGCACGCCATCAAGGAACTTGAGGCCCGCGTCGGCGCGCGCCTGCTGGAGCGCACCACGCGCCAGGTGCGCCCCACGCTGGACGGGCAGGCGTTCTATGAGCGCAGCAAGCGCGTGCTGCAGGACCTGGAAGACGCCGAGACCTCGCTCAGCACGCAGGTGGCCAACCCGCGCGGCCCGCTGCGGCTGGACCTGCATGGCACCCACGCCACCATGATCATCCTGCCGCGCATCGGCGAGTTCCGGGAGCGCTATCCGCATATCGACCTGATCGTCAGCAGCGGCGACCGGCTGGTCGACCTGGTCGGGGAGGGCATCGATTGCGTGGTGCGTGCCGGGCGGCCGCGCGATTCCTCGCTGGTGGCCCGGCGGCTGGCGGATATGCCGGAGGTGCTGTGCGCCAGCCCCGCATACCTGGCCGCGCACGGCACGCCGCAACACCCGTCTGAGCTGGCGCAGCACATCGGCGTGGGGTTCTTCTCGCGCAACCATGACCACCGTTATCCCTTCACGCTGACCGTCGATGGCGAGGTGCGGGAGTTCAAGGCGCGCGGCTGGATCTCGGTAAGCGATGCCGAGTGCTATACCAGCGCGGCGCTGGCCGGCTGCGGCCTGATCCAAGTGCCGCGCTTCCGCGTGGAAGAGCACCTGCGCGCGGGACGGCTGGTGCCGGTGCTTGAGGCCTGGCCGTGCCCGGACTTGCCGGTGTCGGCGCTGTATCCGTTCCACCGGCAGCTGGCACCGCGGGTGCGGGTGTTTGTCGATTGGGTGGCGGGGTTGTACGTGGAGCGGTTCGGGCCGCTCCGGGGCGCGGCCTGAGGCACCAACGCGCCGCAATCAGGCCGCCGCGGGGCGCGGCACCGGCCGTGCCGGCGCGGGTGCGGCTTGCGCCGGCTCGCTGACCGGCAGTGTCATGCCGATCCGGATCGCGTCCGCCTGCGCCTGCGCGAACACGCTGCCGCCGTGCATGGTGGCGATTGCCTTGACGATGGCCAGAGCGGCTCGCCTTGCAGCGCGCTGGTGAGCCGCTGCGACCACGCATACAGTTCGGCGGTTTCGTTGCCCTTGAGCACGTACTGGTACTGGGCACGCGGCTGTCCGGCGCCGATATTGATGTCCTGCGCTGCGCGCAGGTAGCGCTGGATGCCCGGCACCGCGGCCAGCCTGGGCCGCAGGCGGTCGATTAGGCCGCTGGCCGAGACGTCGCGGTCGGAACGGTCCTTGAGCACGATCCAGAAGCGGCCGTTGGCCAGGGCCTGGCTGCCGCCGGTCATGCCGACCGAATGGTTGACCGTCAGCACGGCCGGGTCGGCAGCGATGATGTCGGCGAGGGCGCGATGCTTGGCGACCGTGTCCGCATTGGGGATATCCGCCGCCGCCTGCGAGGTGCCCAGCACGAATGCGGTGTCCTGCAGCGGGAAGAAGCCCTTGGGGATCAGCACGAAGCCGGCCTGACGCGGAACACATTAGGCTGGTCCTGTTCGCCGTAGCGCAGCACGGCGGGCCGCGCCGCCAGCGCATCGCGCAGCAGCCCGGTCTGCAGCCGCACCGCGACAAACTGGCCCGGCCACAGCTCGCCGGCGCGGTTGTCGAACTCGGCCTTGACCCGGACCGCGCCATTGCCGGTGCCCACGCGGCTGTCGATCACCCCAGCAGGCGCCCCTGCGCCAGCGGCGCGCCGCCGTCGCGTGCATGCGCGTGCACGGCCGCGTTCGCGCCGCCGGCGCTCAGGTGTTGCAGCACCGGCAGCGCCGACTGCGGCATGGTGAATTCCACGGTGATGGGCGACAGCTGCGTGACGGTGAAGATCCCGTCGGCATCGCCGACCCGCACCAGGTTGTGGCTGCGCCGGACCAGGCCGAGCGTGCCGAGCGCGAGCACGCAGAGCGCCGCGGCTGCAAACCACAACCGTCGCGCATAAGGGCCGAGCGCCGTGAGCAGATAGGAGGTGAGGGAGAACGCAGGCATGGCAGTCGGACCCGCCGGATCCACAAGCCATTGGCATGCTGGTTTATAGCCAACGGAGGCGGTTGGAACGGTGACGCCAGCCTGTCAGGGCTGTCAGGAAGGCCGCGGCGCGCGCGTGCGGTAGTCGCGGCGTGTTTGCTGACGGCTTTGCCGGTTGCGCATGGTGGAAAACCCGGGCCTGTCCCACGGCCCAACACCCTCTAACATGAAATACCCGCCGCCAGCGCGGCGTACAACGATAACGCGGAGACTTCATACATGGATCGTCGACAGTTCCTGAGCGCCGCGGCCATCGCGGCGGCCGCCGGCATCGCGCCGCACGCCATCGCGCAGCAGTGGCCGGCGCGCGCCATCCGGCTGGTCGTGGCCTATCCGCCTGGTGGCGGCACCGACGTGGTGGCACGCTTGTTTGCCGACTACCTGACGCGCGTGACCGGGCAGTCGGTGGTGGTGGAGAACAAGCCCGGCGGGGCCACCATTCCCGCCACGCAGGATGTGATCCGCGCCAAGAATGACGGGCAGACGCTGCTGGTGACGCTGGGTTCCTCGGCCACCTCGGGCGCGCATATCAATCGCGTTCCTTACGACCCGTTGACCGACCTCACCGCGCTGGCGGAACTTGGCCGCGCCCCGGTGCTGCTGGCGGCCAACAAGGATGCGCCGTACTCCACGCTGAAGGAACTGATCGCCTATTCCAAGGCGAACCCGACCAAGCCGATCCACTCGGCCTCGTACGGTCCGGGCACGTCGTCGCACTTCGGTCCGCTGCTGTTCAACCGGCTGGCCGGCACCAACCTAGAACCGGTGCTGTACAAGGGCTCGGCGCCGGCCACGCAGGACCTCGTGGGCGGCGTGGTGCCGCTGATGATCGACGGCCTGACCACCGGCGTGCCGCTATACCAGGCCGGCAAGACCAAGGCGCTGGCCACCACCATCCCGGAACGCTCTGATCTGGCGCCCGGGGCGCCTACCTTCCGTGAGCAGGGCTTTCCTGAGATGGAGCAGCTCAGCGGCTATTTCGCGCTGTTCGGCCCCAAGGCCATGCCCAAGGCCACGGTCGATGCGGTCTCTGCTGCGGTGCGCAAGGTGCTGGCCGACCCGGCCTACCAGAAGCGGCTGGCAGGCGTTGGCGTGCTGCCGCCGCAGGCGGTCACGCCTGAGGCCTTCGCCGCGCAGATCCGGACCGATCATGCGCGCTGGGGGCAGTTCATCAAGGAGATCGGCTTCAAGATCGATGGGTGAGGGGCGCCGCGGCTGCGTTGGCGTGCGCAGAGGCATCGGCGTGGGTGGCGAGAGGCGGATTCTTGTCCATACTGAACTTTGACTGGCGGGCTGTCGCTGCCCGCCGGGATCAATCGCCCAAGGAGAAGAATCGTGTTCAAGCACATCTTGCTGGCCACCGATGGCTCGGAACTGTCAAAAATGGCAATGGATGCGGCCATTGGCTTTGTCAAAGCCGGCGGCGCCAGGCTGACGGCCTATACGTGCATGGAAGAGTATCCGTACGTGGCGTCAGGCGATGCCGGCCATCCCAGGCGCAAGGCCTTCGAAGAGCAAGAGGCCGCACATGCAAGCGCCAGGCTGGAAGCGGTTGTCGCCGCGGCCAGGGCCGCGGGAGTCACATGCGAAACGGATATGACGACCTCGGTGCCCTACAAGGGCATCATCGATGCGGCGGCAAGGCACGGGTGTGACGTGATCTTCATGGCCTCGCACGGTCGCAGGGGCCTGGAGGGCTTGCTGGTCGGCAGTGAAACCCAGAAGGTACTTACCCACTGCCGGGTTCCTGTCCTCGTCTACCGCTAGACACTGCGCGGCGTGCCGCTGCGGGTGCTGGCGTACTGTCGAATCCACCTCACGGAGGAACCTGCCATGACGGAAATCGAACAGGAGAAAGTCGTCGCTGTGCTGGATCGAATACTCGAAGCCGAGCTCGCCGGGGTTGTGCGCTACACGCACTATTCGTTCCTGATATTCGGCTTCGGCCGCATTCCCATCGTGTCGTGGCTGCGTGAGCAGGCGAATGAGTCGCTGCTGCACGCGCACCAGGCCGGCGAATGGATCACGACCCTCGGCGCCTATCCCTCGCTTGGCATCGGCGAGCTGCTGGACAGCCACACGACCGATATCGGCGCGATCCTGCGTGAATCGCTTGCGACCGAGATGCAGGCCCTGGACCTGTATCGTGAGCTGCTAAGCCTGGTCGAGGGGCGCTCAGTCGCGCTGGAGGAGTATGCACGGCAGTTGATCCAGCTGGAGGAACTGCATGCGGGAGAGGTCGAGAAAATGCTGCGCAAGCCCGGCCTTGCGGCGACGGTGCAGCCGCGGCAGGGCTGACCTGGGCCGGCCCGCTGCCTTCTCGTGCGTGCAAAAGCGCGCGTGCCACAAGGTTTCGCCCCCATTGCTTTCGTCCCCGACGCCGGGAGCGCGGCCCAGGCCGCGTCACCGCGCCGGCCATCTACCCCCATCGCGCACCGTACCGACCGAGCCGGTCGCCAGCGCCAATGTCGCCGCGGCCGCGAGCGCCCCGTTATAAGCGTCGGCTGACGCGTTCCGTGCCAGCAGCAACTGGTTCTGCGCCAGGTTGGCTTCGATGAGGTTCGCATGCGGGCGGCTATGGCAAATGCTTGCCGGGGAGCGCGGGTGCAGGTCCGCGCGTGCTGACCGGGCGCGCGCCACGCGGGTCGGCGGCTTGCCGGCCTGGCTTCGCCGTATTGTCCCTGCGCCCGGTGGGCGTGCCGCGATTGCTGTCGGTGCGGTGCGTCGGACCGGAGAACGCGCCGATCCTGACTTCCTCGCCCATCCCCCCGACGACATGCTGCGCAAAGGCGGCCCCCGAGGTGGTAGTCAGCATGGCGATTGCCATCAGCGGGTACGCGTGGATCTTCCTCATGTTTGCTGTTTTTCGTGTAGTGGGCCCCGGGCGGGGCAAGGTTCAGGCAGCGGAGGGTAAATCAAGCGGATGTCCGTGTATGTAAGCTATTGTTAAAACGCCGGCAGCCGGGCAGGGATGCCCGATTGGGGCGAGGTGCTCCAACCATCAGGGATTGGAGAAAAGTGCTCGATATTGCACGCATGGATCGAGGGGTACGTGATGAATCCCAGCAAGCTAATCGTGGCGGCGGCACTTGCCGCGGCAACTCTTCCGGCGCTGGCACAGCCCGAGACGCGCGTGGACACGGTGTCGGGCGTCGGGGCTACCAGGACCACCGGCACGGTCAAGGCTACCGCCACGGTGGTGGCCATCGATGCCGCCACGCGCACCATTTCGCTCAAGAACAAGCAGGGCAAGATCACGGACGTACAGGTCGGCGAGGACGTGCGCAACTTCGAGCAGCTCCGCGTGGGCGACATGGTCACCGTCGAGTACACGCAGGCCTTGTCAGTGGCTCTCGCCAAGCAGAGCGGCATGCGCTCCAGCACCGAACGCGAGACCGCCGACCGGGCCGTTCCTGGCGCCAAGCCCGGCGGCACGGTCGGGCGCGAGGTGACGGTCACTGCCGATGTGGTGGCCGTCAACGCCAAGACCGGCATGGTGACGCTCAAGGGCCCAAGAGGCAAGACGGTGGACGTGCATGTCGAGGATCCGAAGCAGCTGAAGGCGGTTCGACGCGGTGACCAGGTGCAGGCCGTCTACACCGAAGCCCTTGCCATATCCGTCACGCCCAAGCAGGCCCGCTGAGCAAGGCGGACGCCGGGTGGGAGCATGCCGATGGGTTTTCTGCGGTGGTTGCACCGGCGCAATGCGCAAGTCCATGCGCACGGCAAGCAGGAGATTGCCGAGCTGGCCGAGCGCGTGACCCGGATCTATCCGCGCTTGCGGCTGGTGTCACGCTACCAGCAGCGGCTTCGGCCTGCGCTCGAGCAAGCGCAGGACTACGTGCGCGAACTCGTCCAGGGGCTTCCCGCGCCGCGGGAAGCCAGCATGCAGGCATGGGGTGACGATCCCTATGTTCACGCCTTCTTCGGCACGGCGCGTGACGTGCAGCTGGCCTTCAGCCGCTCTCCTGAACTGCGAGCGTTCTTCGAACAGTCGCCCGATGCGCCGCAGGCGTTTGCGGTGCTGGGGATGGCGATGACCGAGCGGCGCACGCTGGGGGTTGCGCTGGAAGGGGATGTCATGCGCACGGAAGTGCCGCAAACCACCGTCAGTTTCGGCGATCACAAGGTCAGGATCATCGCTCGCAGCGAGGCCGCGCTGCGCGAGGAAATTGTCCGGCGCATGTTCGATCAGTTCAGCATGGAGGGTCTCGCCCGTTTCGCTGCCGGCAAGTCACGCCGCGACGTGCTCGCGCGCGAGCAGGCGCTGCTGGTGGCGCGCCTGCGCCTGCTCCAGCAGCAAGGCACTGGCATGCGTTCGGTGCTCGGCGGCGATGCCGACGCAAGTCCCGGCGAGCAGGCCGCCCTGGGCGGGCAGATTGCCGCGAACGAGCAGGAACTTGCGCAGCTCGGCCCCGAAACCGGGGCGCTTGACCGTCAACTGGAATGCCTGGCCGAAGTCCTGGCGGATGCACGCTCCTGCTTTTCCATCGAGCAAAGGCACTTGCGGCTTAGTGCCATGAACGTGCTGCTCGCGGCGGACAGCGCGGGGCCGGCATACGACATCGACCTGCTCACTGCCCACGTCCCGGGCGATCCGCCGCTGGTGCGATCCATCGCACTGGTGCGTTTCGCGCGTGGCGACATGCTGTCGCCCACCGCCCTGATCGAGGAGGCGGAGCGGCTGCTGTGACAGCGGGGATGGTTCTCTTGCGCAGGCCCGGACCCTGCAGTCGCTCCACGTAGGCTACGCGGGCGGCGCCCGCAAACCTCCTGATGGCTCCCCCGCAGACCACAGCCCTATAATGCTTCGTTCCCAATGCAAAGCGCTGCCGGGGTGATCAGGCCGGCGCAACCCACACATGTCTTCGCATCATCCAGAGCCGATTGCCGGTACCAAGCTGGTGCCCCCGCGCCTTGCACGGCGGCCGTTGGTCCGCGATGCGTTGGCCGAACGCCTGCTTGAAGCGCGGCATCGGCGTTGTGTGGTGGTCCAGGGGCCGGCCGGATGCGGAAAGACCTCGACGCTCGTGACCTGGCGCAAGGCACTGGTTTCGGTCGGCTTTGAGGTTGCGTGGCTGTCGGTGGCCGAAGAGGACAATGAACCTGCGCGCTTCTTCGACTGCCTGCTCGCCAGCATTGCGCTGGTCGACGCCGATATCGCGGCCAAGGCCGCCGATCTGACCGGGGACGGCAGCGACGCTTCCCGGGTAGAGCATTGGGTGGTGACGCTGATCGAGGCGATTGCCAGCCAACCGCGCGACCTGGTCCTGATGCTTGACGACGTCCACCATATCGAGGATGGCCGCATCTGGCAGGCGCTGCAATGGCTGCTTGACTACGCGCCGCCGCAGCTGCATCTGGTGCTGTGCTCGCGCGGCCAGTTGCCGCTGTCGCTGGCGCGCATGCAGTCGCAAGGGCTGCTTGCCGTCTTCGATTTGCGTGACCTGCGCTTCAGCCTCGAGGAATCGGAGGCCTACCTGCGCGAGCAACTGGGCGAGGTCAGCCCGCGCGACGCCCGGCGGCTGCATGAGCTGACCGATGGCTGGGTCGCCGGGCTGCAACTGTTCGCCCTGGATATCAAGGCCAAGCACGGCGCCGGCTTCGCGCCGATTGCGCTGCGCGATGCGAGCGCCTTCGCCCAGTATTTCGAACGCGAGGTACTGTGCCAGCTCGACGCCGACGACCAGAAGCTGCTGACCTGCGTGGCCATTTGCAGCCGCTTCAGCGCGCACTTGTGCGCAACGCTGGTGGGCGAGCCGCGCGCGGTGGCGCGCATGATCACACGGCTGGTCAGGCTCGACAGCAGCAATCTGTTCCTGATCCATGTGAGTGGCCACGACCACGAGAGCTGGTATCGCCTCCACCCCTTGCTGCGCGAAGTGTTGCTTGCGCGTGTTGCGGCCATGTCCCGCGCGCAGCAGCAAGCGCTGCACGCGGCTGCCTGGCGCTGGTTCGCGCAGCGCGAGTACGTTGACGAAGCGGTCCGGCACGCGGTGCTCGCCGGCGAGGAAGATGCTGCCGCGGACGCGATCCAGGCCCGCGCGTCCGAACTGCTGGCGCGCGACGGTCTTGGCCGGCTTACCAGCCTGCTGCGCTTGCTCCCCGCCAGGCAGGTCGAGTCGCGCTTTGCGCTGCAAATGATGCAAGCGCACATCGACCTGCGCGCCTGCCATCTCGACGCAGCGGCTGAAGCGATCGGACGGCTGGCGACGCAAGCCGCCGCGCTGGGCGAGCGCGAGCGCTACGCGGTCACGGTGCTGCGCGGCGGCATGGCGCTGATGCGGGATGACATCGGCGCGGCGGCGGCCTTGCTGCCTGAACTGGAGTGCGTGCCCGCTGATGCGGGCGACTTCCTGTTGACCGCGCGCGGCAATGTGATGGGCTGGGTCCACATGCACCGTGGCGAGCATGAGCGCGCGCGCGAGGTGCTGGCCGACAGCACGCTGCAGGGCGGTACCATGGTCAGCAGTCTGATCGGTCGCTGCCTGTCGGGCCTGAGCCTGTCGATGGAAGGCAAGATCCTGCAAGCCGAGCCCGTGTTCCGCCAGGTCCTGAGCGAGGCCGAGCAGCTCGGCGGCGTGTATGCGGGCGCGGCGCACATGGCCGCGGTGCTGCTGAGCGAGACCCTGTACGAACTCAATGAAATCGATGCGGTCTGCGAGCTGCTCGAGAAGCGGATCGAGCAGCTGGAAGCGGTTGCGATCCCCGATGCGGTGCTGCGTGCCTTGCTGACGCTCGCGCTGTCGCACCGCGTCGCGGGAAGACGCCTGGAGGCCGCGGCTTACCTCGACCGTCTGGAAGACTACGCAGTGCAGCACCGCCTCGAGCGCCTGCTGGTGATCGCACTTGCCATCCGTTCGCGTTGGCAGTTGCAGCAAGGCGAAATCGACCTGGCGGAGGCAACCGTCGCCCGTGCGCAGGACCTGTCCTCGCACAGCGCGGCCCGCAGCCCGACCTGGGAGGTCAACGTCGTTGCGCAGCTGGCCGGCAGCGGATTGTGCCTGCACCGGCACGACTATGACGGCGCCATGGCGCGCCTGAAGCCGCTGCTGGACAGCGTGCAGCTGGCCGCTCGCGGCCGGCACGTGGCCATTGTGCTGACGCAGTGCGCGGTTGCCGAGCAGGGGCGCGGCAATGCGCGCGCCGCGCAGCATCATCTGTGCGAGGCCCTGCGCTATGGACTGCGGTTCGGCATGGTGCGCAGCCTGCTGGATGCCGCCAACGGGGGCATGAAGCTGATGGGCGAATTTCTGCAGGCGCTGGCGCTAGACCCGGTACTGGCCTTTTATGCGCGGCGTCTTCAGGAGGCATCAGGCCGGTGGCGTGCCCATGCGGCGCCGCTCGCCGACACGCGCCGCTCTGCGCCGATCAGGACGCTGAGTGAACGCGAGGCCGAGGTCCTGCAGCTGATCTCGCAGGCAATGTCGAACAAGATGGTGGCACGCACCCTGTCCGTCTCGCCCGAGACGGTGAAGTGGCACCTGAAGAATATCTACATCAAGCTGGGTGTGACCGGCCGTGACGAAGCGGTGGCGCTGCTGCGCGACCTGAAGGCCGACGCGCCTGGCCGCTCAGCTGGCCAGCACCGCTGACGCCACGAGCGCGCGTCCGCGCTATCCCGCCCAGCCGGGCGATCAACGCACAGCATTCCTTCCGCATCGTTCGCCAGGCCGTCGCCCCACCCGTATCCGGGAGGGGGCACGCATTCGCCCCATTCATGACTCGCGCTCTGGCCAGGGCTGGCCGGCGGGGTTTGCCCGCCGGTGCACGCGTGTTCGGCACCGGAGGGAGGGGGGAAGACTACCCAAATCGGGGAGGGGTGGTGGAGGGGCCCGCCCCGCATCATTGGCTCACCGCGGGCCGGCCTGGCATGCCAGCCGCCCAGCCTGGTCCAACACCGAACAGGGAGAAGTCTTCGTGGAAGTCCTCCGTAGTGTCTATCGTGAAGATCACGAGCAGTTCCGCACCACCGTGCGCCGGTTCCTGGAACGCGAATGCCTGCCGCGCCAGGAGCAATGGTGGGCAAACGGTATCGTCGACCGCGAAACCTGGCTCAAGGCCGGGCGCGAAGGCCTGTTATGCACGGCGTTGCCGGTGGAATACGGCGGTGGCGGCGGCGACTTCGGCCACGCCGCGATCCTCGCCGAGGAAATGGCGTTTACCGGCTGCAGCATTTCGTTCGGCCTGCACTCCGACATCGTTGCGCCGTACATCGTCCGCCTGGGCACCGAAGCGCAGAAGCAGAAGTGGCTGCCAGGCGTCTGCGCCGGGGAAACGGTGCTTGCCGTGGCGATTACCGAGCCCGGCGGCGGCTCGGACGTAAAGGCGTGCCGTACCACCGCCGTGCGGGATGGTGACGAGTGGGTCATCAACGGCAGCAAGACTTTTATCTCCAACGGCTTCATTTCCGACATGGTGATGGTGGTCTGCAAGACCGACCCGTCGGCCGGCGCCAAGGGCATCAGCCTGATCATGGTCGAGACCAACCGCGAGGGCTTCCGCCGCGGCCGCAAGCTGCAGAAGGTCGGCATGCACTCGCAGGACACCGCCGAGCTGTTCTTCGACAACGTCCGCGTGCCGGCAACCAACCTGCTGGGCGAGGAGAACAAGGGCTTCGGCTACCTGATGCACGACCTTGCACAGGAGCGCTTCATCATCGCCGTCAGCGCCGCCGCCAGGCTCGAGCGCCTGCTGGAGCAGACCACTGAGTACGTCAAGGACCGCAAAGCCTTCGGGCAGACCGTCTGGGACTTCCAGAACACCAGGTTCAAGCTCGCCGACATCAAGGCCCTGTCGGTGGCGCTGCGCACGATGGTGGATTACTACCTCGGCGAGCATATGCGCCGCCGCCTGAGCGGGGAGGAAGCCGCCATCGCCAAGCTGCATGCCACGGAAGTCCTGTGGAAGTGCATCGACGACATGGTGCAGCTGCATGGCGGCTATGGCTACATGCTCGAGTATCCGATCGCCCGCGCTTTCGTCGACACGCGCGTGGCGCGCGTCTACGGCGGTTCCAACGAGGTCATGCGCGAGCTGATCTCGCGCAAGCTGTAATTCCCCCAGTTCCAAGGAGACAAGACAATGTCCAAGCACGCGGTAGTTGCCGGCGTCGGCATGATCCCGTTCAGGAAGCCCGGCCAGAGCGACCCCTACGCCGTGATGGGAGCCAACGCCACCAGGCTGGCGCTGGAAGATGCCGGCCTTTCGTACGACAAGATCCAGCAGGCCTACGTTGGCTACGTGTATGGCGATTCGACCTGCGGCCAGGCGGCGCTGTACAAGGTAGGCGTCACCGGCATTCCCATCGTCAACGTCAACAACAACTGCTCGACCGGTTCGTCGGCCTTGTTCCTGGCGCGCCAGGCAGTGGAGAGCGGCGCGGTGGAATGCGCGCTGGCGCTGGGCTTCGAGTTCATGCAGCCGGGTCCGCTGAAGAGCGCGTGGACTGACCGCGAGGCGGCCATGGTCGAATTCACCAACATCGCCGCCCCGATGGTGCAGGATGCGGTCGAGGCCGGCGTGCCGCGCGCGCTGACGCTGTTCGGCGGCGCCGGCCGCGAGCACATGCAGCGCTACGGCACCAGGCTGGAGACCTTCGCCAGGATCCGCGCCAAGGCCAGCCGCCATGCCGCCAACAACCCGCTGGCCGTGTTCCGCACGGTCGTCACGGAAGCAGACGTGATGGCCGAGAAGGTGATGTGGCCCGGCGTGATGACCCGCTCGATGGCCTGCCCGCCGACCTGTGGCGCCGCCGCTGCCATTGTCTGCACCGAAGCCTTCGCGAAGCGCCACAACCTGCGCACCGACGTGCGCATCCTGGCCCAGTCGCTGACCACCGACGTGGCCCCGAGCTTCGAGCCGCCTTCGATGATCGGGCTGGTGGGCTTCCATATGGCCGAGGCGGGCGCGCAGGCTGTGTACGAGCAGGCCGGCGTCGGCCCGTCGGATATCCAGGTCTGCGAACTGCACGACTGCTTCGCGCAGAACGAGCTGCTGAGCTATGAGTCACTGGGCTTCGCCAGGACCGGCGAGGCCGAGAAGATGGTGCTGGACGGTGACAACACCTACGGCGGCAAGGTCGTGGTCAACCCGTCGGGCGGGCTGCTGTCCAAGGGCCACCCGCTGGGCGCCACCGGCCTCGCGCAGTGCTACGAGCTGACGCGCCAGATCCGCGGCAGCGCCGGTCCGACGCAGGTGGAAGGCGCGCAGCTTGGGCTGCAGCACAACCTCGGACTGGGCGGCGCCTGCGTGGTGACGCTGTACGGCCGCGGCTGAACCAGATCCAGACAATCGAGAGGAGATCAGATGGCTGACAAGAGCATGATTGGGATGGATCTCGGCAAGGGCTCCATCGAGGTGGAGAAGGGGCGCCTGCGCTTCTTCGCCAAGGCAACCGGCGAAACCAATCCGGTCTATATCGACGAAGCCGCCGCGCGCGACGCGGGGCATCGCTCACTGCCGGTGCCACCGACGTTCTTCATGTGCCTGAACAGCGATGTGTCGGCCGCATCGGGCATCGACCGCATGAAGGTGCTGCAAGTGGACCTGGGCCGCATCCTGCACGCTGAACAGGCCTTCGACTACCACCGCATGGCCTACGCCGGCGACACGCTGCACTTCGACACGACGGTCAGCGACGTCTACGACAAGAAGGGGGGCGCGCTGCATTTTGTCGTCAACGCCACCCGCGTGACCAACCAGCACGGCGAACACGTCGCCGACATGCGCAGCACCCTGGTGGAACGCCGCGGCTGATCGCGCACAAGGAGAACAGAACCATGCAAGCTCCCCGTTTCGCCGACGTGAAGGTTGGCGACAAGCTGCCCGCGCTGACGCTGCCGGCGATCAACCGCACCACGCTGGCACTGTATGCCGGCGCGTCTGGCGACCATAACCCGATCCATATCGATATCGACTTCGCCCGCAAGTCGCGCATGCCGGACGTGTTCGCCCACGGCATGCTGTCGGCGGCCTACCTCGGGCGCCTGCTGACCGCCTGGGTCCCGCAGGCGGCACTGCGCGGCGTGGCGATTCGCTTCACCGGCATCACGCACCTTGGCAACCAGCCGACCTGCACCGGCGAAATCGTCGAGAAGCTGGAAGCCGATGGCGAAAAGCGCGTCAAGGTCGCGATCAGGGCCACCAACCAGTACGGCGAAGACAAGCTGCTGGGCGAAGCCATCGTCGCGCTGAGCTGAATCCGGACAACCATATCTGCAGCAAGGAAAACACACCATGAGCAAACTCGCAGGCAAGTCCGCCATCGTTACCGGCTCGGGCCGTGGCATTGGCCGTGAAGTGGCACTGAAGCTGGCGTCCGAAGGCGCCCGCGTGGTGGTGAACGACCTCGACGCCGACCCGGCCCACGAAGTCGTCGAACTGATCAGGTCGCAAGGCGGCGAGGCCGTGGCCTGTGCCGGCAGCGTGACCGCCCCCGACTTTGCCGATCGCCTGGTGGGCACCGCGGTGAAGCACTTCCAGGGCATCGACATCATCATCAACAATGCCGGCTACACCTGGGACAACGTGATCCAGAAGATGACCGACGAGCAGTGGTACGCCATCATCGATTGCCACCTGACTGCCCCGTTCCGCATCCTGCGCGCCGCCCAGCCGGTGATCTCGGCCGCCGCCAAGGCCGAAGCGGCCGAGGGCCGCGAGGTGTTCCGCAAGATCGTGAATATCTCGTCGGGTGCTGCCGGCGGCAATGCCGGCCAGTCGAACTATTCGACTGCCAAGGCCGGTATCCTCGGCATGACCAAGACGCTGGCCAAGGAATGGGGCCGGCTGAAGGTCAATGTCAATGCCGTCGCGTTTGGCCTGATCGAGACGCGGCTGACGCAGGCGCTGGCCGGCGACCAGTCGAAGACGGTTAGCATCGAGGGCCGCGAGATCAAGGTTGGGGTGCAGCAGGCGATGCTGGACAACGCCAGCCGTGTGATCCCGCTGGGCCGTCCCGGCAAGGCGGAGGAAGCGGCGGGCGCGGTGTACCTGCTGTGCACGCCGGAGTCGAACTTCCTGTCGGGCCAGGTGCTCTACTGCGGCGGTGGCCCGGGCGCCAACTTCTGAGTGGGCAGCTTAAAGCCGCCCGCCTGCCGGCCGGCCGACCGGCGAGGCGGGGGTCTGGCGGCGACTAAAACAGATGGCCTGCGTCCCTGCGGACGCAGCGGCCTGCACCGCCAGGGCATGCGGCGGATGACGGAGACCCAGACATGTACATGACCCAGGCGCTGCACCGTTCCATGCAGCAGCGACCCAATGCCGAAGCGGTGCGCTACATGGGCCGCAGCTTGACCTTTGCCGGGCTGGGGGAGCGCGTCGCGCGGCTGGCCGCAGGCCTGCGCAAGCTGGGTGTCGAGGACGGCGACCGCGTCGCGATGTTCTCGCTCAACTCGGCGCGTTATATCGAGTACTACATGGCAGTGCCCTGGGCCGGCGCCGTGCTGAACCCGGTCAACATCCGCTGGAGCGCGGCGGAGATCCTCTACTCGTTCGAGGATTCGGGCACATCGGTGCTGATCGTCGACGACACGTTCAAGACAGTGGCCGCCACGGTGGCCGCGGACAGCAAGGGCCTGCGGCACGTCATCTATGCCGGCGACGGCGAGGTGCCGCCGGGCATGATCTCGTACGAGGCGCTGATTGCGGAAAACCAGCCGATGGAAGACCGCCTGCGCCGGGGCAACGATCTTGCGGGCATCTTTTATACCGGCGGCACCACGGGCTTTCCCAAGGGCGTGATGCTGAGCCATGGCAACCTGGTTTCGTCGGCGAGCAATGGCCTGATGGCCGGCACCGCGACCCTCGGCGGGACCATATTGCATGTCATGCCGATGTTCCACCTGGCATGCCTGTCTGCGCTCAACACTGTATTCCTGGCCAACGGCACGCATGTCCCGATGGACGCGTTCGACCCGGGTCGCGTCATGCAAGCCGTCGCGCGAGACCAGGTCACAGACCTGCTGCTGGCGCCGACCATGATCCAGATGTGCCTGGACTGGCTCGACCAGCGTCCGGAGCGTGCCGCAACGCCGGATGTCTCGTCGCTGCGCGCGCTGCGCTATGGTGCGTCGCCGATGTCGCTGACGCTGCTGCAGCGCGCACGCACCGCATTCCCGAAGGCTGGTTTCAGCCAGGGCTATGGGATGACCGAACTGTCGCCAGTGGCGACCTTGCTGGGGCCGGAGTACCACAACGAGGAATCGCTGGCCAACGGCCGCATGCGTTCAGTCGGCCGGCCGGCGTTCACCACCGAGGTCAGGATCGTCGATCCCGAGGGCAACGAGGTGCCGCGCGGCACCGTCGGCGAGATCGCGGTGCGCGGCCCCGGCGTGATGCTGGGCTACTGGAACCAGCCCGAGCAGACCGCCGCGGCCATCCGCAACGGCTGGATGCATACCGGCGACGGCGGTTACATGGATGAGGACGGCTTCGTGTTCCTGTGCGACCGCATCAAGGACATGATCATCTCGGGCGGCGAGAACGTCTACTCGGCGGAGGTCGAGGCGGCGCTGGCGAGCCATCCCGCCGTCGCGCAGTCGGCGGTCATTGGCGTGCCACACGAAAAGTGGGGCGAGTCCGTGCATGCGGTGATCGTGCTCAGGCAGGGAGCCAGTGCGACATTGGAGACGATCCAGTCCCACTGCCGAGAACGCATTGCCAGCTACAAGGTCCCCCGCAGCGTCGAATTCGTGGAGGCGTTGCCTTTGTCGAGCGTCGGCAAGGTGCTCAAGCACGAACTTCGCAAGCAACACTGGAAGTAGGCGTCCGCTGGCATGCAGCCTTGCTCAAGCTTGCATGCTGACCGCTGCTTCACGCTGTGTGGGCACCACGACCGGATTCAGGAATGCCGGCGCCAGGCCGGTCAACTGTTCCGCGGCGGCTCGCAAGGGCGGCAGGAAGCGCTTCACCGCTTCCTCCCTCGTGACTTCGCCCGAGGGCAGGTTGACGCTGATCGATGCCACCACGTTGTGGTGTTCGTCGCGTACCGGTACTGCGAGGCCTGCGATGTGCTGGTCGAATTCTCCATCCACCCACGCATAACCATCGCGGCGCACGGCAGCGAACGCTTCAAGCAATGCTGCCTTGTCGTGCACGGTGCGGTCCGTGTAGGCGCGCAGGGCGGCCTCGTCGAGAAACTGCGAGAGAAATTCCGTGGTCTGGAAGCCCAGTACCGCCCGGCCCGGTGCCGTGGCGAAGGCCGGCACATGGCTGCCCACGCCAAGTCCCAGTGAGCGGATCTTCAGCGACGGAATGCGCAGGACATACACCGCATCGTGCCCGTCGAACACACACATGCCGCACGACTCGGTGACCTGCGTCCACAGGGTTTCCAGCGCGCGTTGCGCGTGCCCCCAGAAGGGCAGCGAGGTCAGGTAGGTCATGCCGAGGGTAAGGATCTTCGGCGTCAGGCGAAAACCCCGCGTTTCGGATTCCGCCGCATAGCCCAGCTCGCACAGCGTGAGCAGGATCCGCCGGACCACCGTCCGCGGCAGGCCAGTGGATGCCGTGATGCTGGCAACGGTGTGCGTGCCGCTGCGCCCGAGGGCGTGGATAACGGCCAGTCCGCGGGCAAAAGAGCGTACGAAGCCATCGTTGTCGGTAGTAGTCATGTCTGTGCGAGGTCTGATTTCAGGTTGACATTGTAGCAAGGCCGGACGTAAAGTTCGAAAAAACGGGCGACAATGACCGCTAGGCGGACATGATTGTCCGAAAAGTAAACAGGAGACAACCATGAAGCGGCGTTTTCTTTGCCAGGCGCTAGCCTGCCTTGCTGTCGTGTCCACCTCGGGCCTTGCATTCGCCAACCCGTCCCCCGAGACCTTCCAGGCCAAGCGTCCTTTGCGCCTGATCGCGCCAAGTTCGCCCGGCGGCATCCTTGACCTGACCAGCCGCCTGCTCGGCAAGACGCTGTCTGAGCAGCTGGGGCAGCCCGTCGTCGTGGAGAACCTGCCTGGCGCGGGCGGCGTGATCGGGATGCAGGCCATGCTGCGCGCGGAACCGGACGGCCACACGCTGGTGATGGGCAGCCTTGGCCCCAATGCGGCCAACTACGCATTGCACGACAAGCTGCCTTACAAGTTCGAGGACTTCGCACCGGTGGCGCATGTGCTGACGATGCCGGACGTCGTGGTGGTCAACCCGAAACTGCCGGTCAAGTCCATTGCCGAGCTGGCGGCTTATGCCAGGACGCGCCCCAACGGCTTGTCCATGGCGGTGTCGACGAGCGGTTCTTCCGGCCATCTCGCCGGGGACCTGCTGAAGCAGCGCGCCGGCGTTAGCGCCGTCGACGTGATCTATCGGGGCGCATCGCCGGCGCTGACCGACCTGGTGGCGGGGCAAGTCGATTTCATGGTGGACAACCTCATCACCGCATTGCCGCTGGTGCGAGCCGGCAAGCTGCGCGCGCTTGCCGTCACCACCAGGCAGCGTGCCCCGGAACTCCCGGATACGCCGACCATGGCCGAATCCGGTTACCGCGACTTCGACGTTTCGGTCTGGCTCGGCCTCTTTGTCTCGTCCAGGACGCCGCCCGCGGTGGTGCAGGCGTTGAATGTTGCCGTCAACAAGGCGCTGGCCGATCCTGCGCTGCGCGAGAAGCTGGCCCAGCAGGGCGGTACTGCGGCGGGCGGGTCGACGCGGCAGTTCGACAGCTTCGTGCGCGCCGAAAAAGCCCGCTGGGAGCAGGTCATCAAGGACGGCAACATCAAGCCCGAGTAAGCGCGAACAAATTCATCACTCTCTTCTTGCAGACAACGCCATGCAAAACAATTTCAAGGATAAAGTCATCGTCGTCACCGGAGCCGGCAATGGCATCGGCCGTGCCATTGCCATGCTGCTCGGCGCGCAGGGCGCCAGAGTGGTCGTCAACGACCTGGGCTCCAGCGGCAGCGGCGAGGGCAGTGATGCCGGACCAGCCCAGAAGGTGGTTGACGAGATCCGTGCAGCCGGCGGGAAGGCTGCGGCGAACACCGATTCGGTCGCGACTGCCGAGAGCGCGCAGGCCATTGTCGATACCGCCATCCGCGAGTTCGGCCGCATCGATGGCGTGATCAACAACGCCGGCATCCTGCGCGACCGCATCTTCCACAAGATGAGCACCGCTGAATGGCAGGCGGTACTGGATGTGCACCTGAACGGCGCTTACTTTGTCAGCCGTGCCGCTGCGCCTTATTTCAAGGAACAGCAAAGCGGCACCTACGTCCACATGACCTCCACCACCGGCCTGGTCGGCAATTTCGGGCAGGCCAATTACGCCGCGGCCAAGCTCGGCATCGTGGCGCTGTCGAAATCCATCGCCCTGGACATGGCCCGCTTCAATGTCCGTTCCAACTGTATTGCCCCGTTCGCATGGAGCCGCCTGATCGGCACGCTGCCCAGCGAAACCGAGGCCGAGAAGAAGCGCCTTGAGCGGATGCAGGCGATGAAGCCGGAGCAGGTTGCCCCGGTTGCCGCGTTCCTGTCCGGCGATGCTTCGGCCGACGTCAATGGCCAGGTGCTGGCCGTGCGCGGCAATGAGCTGATCGTCATGAGCCAGCCGCGCCCGGTGGCGTCGGTGCATCGTGCCGAAGGCTGGACGCTGGAGACGCTGGCGGAGCATGCCGTGCCGGCGGTGAAGCGCGCCTTCACGCCGCTGGAGCGCTCGCCCGAGGTGTTTTCCTGGGATCCGATCTGAGAGCGGAGGTACGCAGCGATGGCCATCGACTATCACCGCCTGCGCTCGTGGGCGTTCCTTGACCAGGTTTCCAGCTATGCGGCGAACGACAGCATCCGCTATGCGCTGAGCCTCGGCTTCGGCACCGATCCGATGGACGAGGCGGACTTGCGCTTTGTCTTTGAGGAAGGACTGAGCGTGGTGCCCGCCTTCCTCGCCACCGTCGGCGCGCCGGGTGCGTGGGCAAGCGACCCGGGCACGGGCATCGACTGGATGCAGATCCTGCACGGCGAGCACCGGATGCGCTTTTTTGCAGTGCCCGCGGCGTCTGGCGCGGTACGCAGCCAGACGCGCGTCAGCCGCGTGGTGGACAAGGGCGCCGGCAAGGGCGCGCTGGTGGTCACTGAGCGGCGCATCGAGGACCAGGCCAGCGGCGAGTTGCTGGCGACCGTGGAGCATGTGTCGTTCTGCCGGGCGGACGGTGGCTTTTCCTCCGCCGCCACGCCCGGCGATGCACCGCTCGAACCGTTGCCCGCGGTGCCGGAGCGCGCGCCTGACATGATCATGTCGATGCCGACCCAGCCTTCAGCGGCCTTGCTGTATCGCCTCAATGGCGATCGCAATCCCATCCACGCACTGCCCGCCGCGGCCCGGCAGGCCGGCTTCGAGCGGCCGATCCTGCATGGCCTTTGCACTTACGGCATGGCATGCCGGGCGCTGCTGAAGCAGGCTTGCGGTGGGGATCCGTCGCGCCTGGCCAGCCTTTCGGTGCGCTTTTCATCGCCATTTGTGCCTGGTGAAACGCTGCGCGTGGAGATGTGGCGCGGCGAAGGGCAGGTCCAGTTCCGTGCGCTCGCCGATGAGCGCAATGTGGTCGTGCTGAGCCACGGCGTCGCCGACCTGCATCCGTAATCAAGGAGTCAAGATGTCCGTGATCGAGCAATTCGCCCGTGCCACGCCCGACCGGGTTGCCTACCGCATGGTGCCGTCCAGCCAGGCGGTGACGTGGGCCGAACTGGAGCAGCGTTCGCGCCGGTGCGCTGCCGCGCTGCTGGCTGCCGGTCTGCGCGAGGGCGACGGCATTGCCGTGCTGCTGGAGAACCATGTCCGCTATTTCGAGATCCTTTGGGCCGCGCACCGGATCGGCTTGTACTACACCACGATCAGCCGTCACCTGAAAGCCGACGAGGTGGAGTACATCGTGCAGGACTGTGGCGCCCGGGTACTGTTCTGCTCGGCGCAGACCCTTGGCGACCTTGCGCCCGGCGCGCTGGCATCGCTTCGGGTCACGCGGGTGCTTCTGGATGGGAGCGAGCCGGGCTACAGCAACTATGAAGCGTGGCTGGAGCAGATGCCGGCCGATGTCGCGTTGCCGCGCACGGTAGAGGGAACTGACTTCTCATATTCGTCCGGCACCACGGGCAGGCCCAAGGGCATCAAGCGT
This sequence comes from Cupriavidus sp. FW306-01-F10A, assembly GCF_058782785.1. NCBI lineage: Bacteria > Pseudomonadati > Pseudomonadota > Betaproteobacteria > Burkholderiales > Burkholderiaceae > Cupriavidus > Cupriavidus sp. FW306-01-F10A. The sequence continues at coordinate 51,001 of NZ_JBYSYA010000008.1, read as the reverse complement.
CCACTGCAAGGCGCCAACGCTTTCTTCCGCACCGGTGATGACCCTCGCCTGGGCTGGAAGTCGCTGGACCGGGACACGGTCTATCTGTCGACCGCGCCGTTCTATCACACTGCCCCGGTGCGCTGGAACATGGCCACCATGCGCGCCGGAGGCACCTCGGTCATGATGGAAAAGTTCGAGCCGCTGGCGGCGCTGGATGCGATCGCGCGCTACGGCGTGACCCATAGCCAGTGGGTGCCGACCATGTTCGTGCGCTTGCTGCGACTGACTGCCGCGGAGCGCGAGCGCTTCGACCTGTCCACCATGCGCTATGCGATCCACGCCGCCGCGCCGTGTCCGATCTCAGTCAAGCAGCAGATGATTGACTGGTGGGGGCCGATCCTCTATGAGTTCTACAGCGGCACCGAACTGGTCGGGCGCACCTCGCTGGACGCCGTGGAGTGGCTCGCGCACAAGGGGTCGGTCGGACGGCCCGAGTTCGGGCAGGTACACATCGTCGGCGACGATGGCAATGAAGTGCCGCAGGGCCAGACCGGCGTGGTCTACTTCTCCGGCGGCGGGACCTTTGCCTACCACAATGATCCGGAGAAAACCCGGCAGGTCTATAACGACCGTGGGTGGGCCACCTATGGGGACGTCGGCTACGTCGATGCCGATGGCTTCCTCTACCTCACGGACCGCCTTGCCAACACCATTGTCTCTGGCGGCGTCAACATCTATCCGCAGGAATCCGAGAACGTGCTGATGAGCCATCCGGCGGTCTTCGACGTGGCGGTGGTCGGCGTGCCGAATACCGAGTTCGGCGAGGAAGTGAAGGCGGTGGTCCAGTTGCACGAGCCTGAGCGGGCGTCTCCGGTCCTGGCCGAAGAACTGATCGCGCTTTGCCGCAGCAGGATCTCCCCGATCAAATGCCCGCGCTCGGTGGACTTCGTCACGGCGCTGCCGCGCACCGAGACCGGCAAGCTGCTCAAGCGCGCCGTCAAGGCCAGCTACTGGCCAACCGAAAACCGAATCGCGCATTAAGCGCGCCTGATGCCATGTCCCGACAAGAAGCCAGCTACCACGCGCCGCGCAAGATGTTCGCGCCGGAGCACGAGATGTACCGCGACAGCGTCGCCCGTTTCCTGGCTGACAAGGTCATGCCCGGACACGCCGAATGGGAAGCCGCCGGCCTGGTTCCGCGCGATCTCTGGCGCGATGCCGGCGCCCACGGCCTGCTGTGCCCCGGCTTGCCCGAAGCCTACGGCGGTGCCGGCGGCGACTTCCTGCACAGCGCCATCGTGGTGGAAGAGATCGCCCGGGCCCTGGCCAGCGGCGTGACCGGGTTCACCACGCACTCGGAGAACGTCGCGCCGTACCTGCTGGAATTCGGCACCGAGGCGCAGAAGCGTGAGTTCCTGCCGCGCATGGCCAGCGGCGATGTGGTTGGATCGATCGCGATGACCGAGCCGGGGGCGGGCAGTGACCTGAAGGCGATCCGCACCACTGCTGTCAAGGTGGATGGTGGTTACCGGCTCAACGGCCAGAAGACCTTTATCACCAATGGCTACCACGCTGACCGCGTGCTGGTGTTCGCCAAGACAGAGCCGGCCGCCGGTGCGCGCGGCATCAGCCTGTTCTGGGTCGACACCACCAGCCCCGGGTTCAGCCGCGGCCGCCTGCTGGACAAGATCGGCCAGAAGGCCCAGGACACCGCTGAACTCTTCTTCGAGGACGTCTTCGTGCCGGACGACATGCTGGTCGGCGAGCGCAATGCCGGCTTCGGCTACGCCATGAGTGGGCTGGTGCGTGAGCGCCTGCTGATCGCCTTGCGTTGCGCCGTGGCGCTGGAGGTGGCGCTTGACTGGACCATCGCGCATGTCAAGGAACGCCGTGCCTTCGACAAGGCGCTGATCGACAACCAGTTCATCCGCTTCCGCCTGGCCGAAATCAAGACGCATGCGTGTGCCACGCGTGCTTTCGTCGACAGCTGCCTTGAACAATACCTGGCCGGCACGCTGACGCCGGATGGTGCCGCCATGGCCAAGTACTGGGCCGGCGAGGCCACGCGGGCCATCGATGACCTGATGCAGTTCTTTGGCGGCTACGGCTATATGCGCGAGTATCCCATCGCCCGTGCCTACACCGACGTGCGTCCGAACCGGATCTACGGCGGTTCGGCCGAAATCATGCGCGAAGTCATCGCGCGCGCACTCTGAATTCACCATGACCAAGAACCTTTCTCGCTCGGTCGCCATCGTCGGCGCCGCGGAATCCGACCTGGGCAAGGTGCCCGGCAAGACGGCACTGGAGTTGCAGGCGCAGGCCGCGCGGCTGGCCCTGCACGACGCGGGGCTGTCGCTGCGCGATGTGGATGCCGTGTTCGCGCATACCGATGACCGCTTTGCCACCGTGCAGCTGGCCGAGTACCTCGGCATCCAGCCAAGGTACGTCGACTCCAGCAACGTCGGCGGCATGTCCAACCTGATGCACATCCGCCATGCGATGGCGGCCATTGCCGCCGGCATGTGTTCGGTGGCGCTGGTGACCTATGGCAGTACGCAACTGTCCGACGGCTCGCGCAAGAGTGGCGCCGTCGCCGCGGATACGCCGGACTCGCCGCGTGGCCAGTTCATCGCGCCTTATGGCCAGCTCAGCCCGATCGGCTACTACGCAATGGTTGCCCAGTTGCACATGCATCGCTACGGCACCACGTCCAGGGATCTCGCCGAGGTGGCAGTGGCGGCGCGGCGCTGGGCGCAGCTGAACCCGAAGGCATACCGGCGCGAGCAAACCAGCATCGAGGAGGTCATGGCGTCGCCTGTGATCGCGTCGCCGCTGCGTACGCGTGACTGCTGCCTGGTCACGGATGGCGGTGGCGCACTGATCATCACCTCCGCCGATCGTGCCCGAGACCTGAAGTCGAAGCCGGTCTATGTGATGGGCGCGGCCGAGACCTTCTCGCACCACTACACCCCGTTCAGCACAGCCGACTGGCTGGATACGCGCGTCGCCGAGACGGCGGACGAAGCGTTCCGCATGGCTGGCGTCACCCGCGCAGACATCGACGTGGTGCAGATCTATGACCACTTCACCATTGGCGTGATCCAGTCGCTGGAAGAACTGGGTTTTTGCCAGCGAGGCGAGGGCGGTGCCTTCGTCGCCGATGGCGCCCTGGGCCCGGGTGGCCGCTTCCCCATCAACACCTCCGGCGGCGGCCTCTCCTACGGCCACCCTGGCATGTTCGGCATGTTCGTGCTGATCGAGGCCGTGCGCCAGTTGCGCGGGGAGTGCGGCGAGCGGCAATTGCCCGATGCCGAACTGGCGCTGTGCCATGCGCCCGGACTGGTCTTCTCCTGCAACACCACCATGATCCTCGGAGTCTGAAGCATGAGCGAAGCACTACGTCCCCTGCCGCGTCCCACCGAGATCACCGAAGGCTACTGGCATGCGGCGGCGCAGGGCCGGCTGGTGGTGCAAGGCTGCCGCGCCTGTGGCCACCGCCAGTTCTATCCGCGCACGCTGTGCCTTGCGTGCGAATCGGACCAGGTCGACTGGACCGAGGTCTGCGGCCTTGGCACGATCTATACCTTCACCATCAACCATCGCGCACCCAACACCTTCATGAAGGCGCGGCTGCCGTACGCCGTTGCCATCGTCGAACTTGACGAAGGGGTGCGCATGATGGCGAACATCCTCAACGCATCGCCCGAGGCCATTGCTATCGGCAAGCGCGTGCGAGTGGTGTTCGAGAAGGCGAGTGACGACGTGAGCCTGCCGCAGTTCGAATTGATCGACTGACCCAATCCTGCCCCAAGGAGAGCCCATGCCCATCATCACTGCGCCGCGGCGGCGTGCTGCCCTGGCCGCGCTGGCGTGCATCGCCGCACTGCCGGCCTGGTCGCACGCTGCGGACGATTCTGCCTATCCGCAAAAGCCCATCCGGCTGGTCGTGCCATTCCCGGCCGGAGGCGGATCCGACACCGTGGCCCGCTTGCTCGGCCGCGAGCTGACGGCGATGTGGGGCCAGACGGTGGTGGTCGAGAACAGGCCCGGTGCCAGCGGCGCCATTGGCACAGGGGCGGTCGCGAAGGCTGCACCGGACGGCTATACGCTGCTGTTGGGCGCAACGCCGCTGGTGCAGCTGCAAGGCGTCTACAAGTCACTGCCCTATGACACCTTCCGCGACTTCGCGCCGCTGGCGCGCCTGGCGCTCTCCTCGGACGTATTCGCCGCTCCGGTTTCCACCCGCGTTGCCAGCGTGGGCGAGCTGCTGTCCGCGGCCCGGGCCACGCCTGGCAAGATCAGCTACGGCTCCTACGGCAACGGCACTTCCTCCCACATGCACGGCGAGTTGCTGCGGATGCAGGGGGGCGTCGACCTGACCCACGTGGCCTATAAGGGCGGCACGCCACTGATCCAGGACTTGCTGGGTGGGCAGGTGAGTTCCGGGTTTGTGGATGTGGCCAGCGGCAAGGCCGCGCTCAACTCCCCGAAGATCAAGGTACTGGCCGTCACGGGCGAGCGCCGGCTGGCGCTGCTGCCTGAGGTGCCGACCTTTACCGAACTGGGCTACCGCGATTTCGAGCCAAACGGCTGGTATGGCCTGTTCGTGCCGGCGGCGACGCCGAAGGCGGTGAAGGACAAGCTATCCGCGGCGGTGCTGGCAATCCTGGCCAAGCCGGCCATGCAAACGGCGATTCGTGAGCAAGGGCTGGAACCGGGAACGCTGGAGCCCGAGGCATTCCTGAAGCTGATGCGGCGCGATGCCGAGATCTGGGGACGGATCGCGGCCAACGCGCGCATCACGCTTGACTGATCGGTGTTGCCGGCCGGGGCGGCCCCCTCCCTGTTTCGGGGAGGCCGGGCCTGGCCGGACGGCTGATAGCCTCCGAAGCTCCAACGTACTGTACGGAAGACTTTCACTTTCATGCTGAATCAGGGGGATCGTTCATGCTTTCCGGTGTAAAAGTTGTCGAGATTTGCGGAATCGGGCCAGGCCCGTTCTGCGCCATGCACCTCGCCGATCTCGGCGCCGATGTGATCGCCGTGGAACGCGCGGCACCAGCCAACGGTGCGGCGCCGTCTACGGAAGGCTACGTGCTGAACCGGGGCAAGCGCTCGGTGGTTGCCGACCTGAAGACGGCCGAAGGGCGTGAGCTGGTGCTGGCACTGATCCAGGATGCCGACGCGCTGATCGAAGGCATGCGCCCCGGCGTCATGGAGCGCCTGGGGCTGGGCCCGGATGTCTGCCTGCAACGCAATCCCCGCCTGGTCTACGGGCGCATGACAGGGTGGGGGCAGAGCGGCCCGATGGCGCAGGCCGCGGGGCATGACAACAACTACATCTCGCTTTCCGGCGCGCTGTACTACCACGGCACACCGGCAGAGCCGCCATCGTCGGCCATTACCGTGGTGGGCGACGTCGGCGGTGGCGCGCTTTACCTGGCGGTGGGCCTGCTGTCAGGCATCCTCAACGCCCGCGCCACGGGAAAGGGAACCGTGGTGGATGCATCCATCGTGGATGGCTCGGCCCATATGCTGCAGCTGTTGCTGTCCACGCGCCGCAAGGGCTTCATCACCGGCGAGCGCGGCAACAATATCCACGATGCCTCTCATTTCTATTCGACCTACCGCTGCGCGGACGGGAAGTTCGTCACGCTCGGCTCGATCGAGCCCCAGTTCTACGCGCTGCTGCTGGAAAAGCTGGGCCTGACCGAGGATCCGCGTTTCACCCGGCAATGGGACCGCGAGCGTTGGCCGGAGCTGCATCGGCACTTCGAAGAACTCTTTGCCACCAGGACTCGCGCGCAATGGTGCGCTCTGCTGGAAAACACCGACGTGTGTTTCGGCCCGGTGCTGAGCCCGGAAGAGGCCGCCGGGCATCCGCACCTTGCCGCGCGGGGCGTCTACTTCGAAGCGGAGGGCCATCTGCAGGCTGCCCCCGCGCCGCGCTTCGATGGCAAGGCCGTGGCGGCGGGCGCGATTCCACGGCACGGCCAGCACACTGGCGAGATTATGGCCGTACTGAAATCCGGCCAGCCCGGCGCATTCTGGACAACTGACTGAGGGTTGATGCGGGGGCGAGGGCCGGGTCCCGCCGCAGCGATTGAGCTTCGGCCGTCCGTCGAAGCGCCTTTCTTTCTGCTGACTGCTGCAGCGGCCTCGGCAATGCCGCTCCGCAAAAAAATCCCCCGAGGCTGTGACTCGGGGGAGGTGCGGGTCTGTGGCCGGAGACGCTGAGTCCCGGCCACGAATTTTTTGAGGGGGACACTCTTTTCTGTAGGTCCTTACATGCTGTGGTCAACGAGTCCATCGCGGTTGGTGATCCTCGCGCCATCGGTGTACACGTCGCGCCTATCCGAGACTTTCGCCCCGTCTGAATAGACGTCAAACTTTGTGGTCTTGCCCCCATCGGAATATGGGTCTCGCGGCCCCATCACGCTGGCGCCGTCAGTGTAGACATCCCGCGTCCCGATGCCGGCATAGGCAATTCCGGCACTAAGCGCCGCACCCGCCGCAGCGAGCAGTATGACTGTCTTTACCATTTTTCTTACCTCCACTTCAGGTCGTTGCAAAAACGCCGAAACGATTCTTCTTTCGCTTCAGTTTGAGGGTCGCAACTTCGCACAAGTGCAATGAAATGTAGGCCCTGGCGGCAAGCATATGAATCGGGCTTTTTTCCGAAAAGAGGCTAGGGGATTGCCCTAGCCGGTGGGCAGGCAGATTCAGTCCTGCATTACTGCACGGTAGCAATCGAATCCATCCGGCAACTCTTACCGCGCAAGGGAGTTCTGGCGTAGATTCATAGTAGTGTTGTGGCACCATGGTTTTGCAGCGCTTCGCCTTGCATCGATTCGGTGCAGGCTCGTGATTTGCCGCAGGTGCATGGAACATTCACTTTCGCAAGAGTGTCGTCATTCCGTTTAACCATAGAAATGACTGGATGTGACAGTGTCTGTTCCCGGGGGGTTGAAGCGAACCATGTTTATTGTCTCGCGCAACTTAAGGCTCAGACTTTTCGTCCATACCGGATTTGTCGCTTTGGCGTATTTCGCAAGTGCAAAACTGGGACTGGCTTATGCAGTAGTGGGCGGTGCGGTGTCTCTGGTGTGGCCTGCCAGCGGCGTGGCCCTCGTTGCGCTCCTTGTCATGGGTTTCGCAGCTGCCCCGGGAATTGCCATTGGCTCCTTTCTTGCCAATATGTCGGTCGGCGTGCCACTGCCAATGGCCGCGCTGATTGGCTTCGGCGCAACGGCTGCAGCCTTGACGGCCACGTTGCTGTTGACGCGCGTGGCCCGGTTCCGGATCAGCCTCGACCGCATCAGGGACGTATTGGCCTTCATCATCCTGGCCGCGACAGTCAGCACAGCAGTGAGTGCCCTGATTGGTGCGACTGCTCTCCTTGGCGCGGGCCGGGTGTCGGCTTCCGAGTACGGCAACGCAGTCCTGGAATGGTGGCTCGGTGACATGATGGGGGTGCTGGTGGTGGCCCCGCCCCTGCTCAGCCTGCTTGCGAGTCCCGAGCCTGTGCGCTCCGCAAGGCAGGCCGTGGAAGCGTGCGGACTGACCGTTGCCATGCTCTGGGCAAGCTACCTCATCTTCGGCGCCCCCGAGCTTGCCGGGCACGGCTACTATCCTTCAGCCCTGGCGATTCTTCCGTTCATCATCTGGGCGGCTCTGCGCTTCGATCACCTGGGCACCACCTTCGCAACCTTGCTGGTCTCGATCGTAGCCATCTGGGGCACCACCAACGGCACCGGTCCCTTTGCCGCAGAGTCTCCAGTGGATAGCCTTGTGAGATGGTGCGCCTTCGCGAACGTCGTGGCAGTCACCGGGCTGCTGCTGGTGGCGGCACATGCCCAGGAGAAGCGCGTCCATAGCCTGCTGCAGGCATCGCACGTCGAACTGGAGCGGCGCGTGCAGGAACGAACCCGGGACCTGCAGCGGGCAAACCATGAACTGAAGCAGGAGATGGCGCGGCGTCGCCTGCTGGAAGCGGAGCTGATCCGGATCGGCGACCAGCAGCAGAGACTCATCGGCCGGGAGCTGCATGACGGCCTCGGGCAGCACCTCACCAGCCTGGGCTTCTACTGCACGACCCTGAATCAAACACTGCAGAAGGCTGGCCACCCGGCTGCGGCGGACGCGGCTACCATCGTCGGACTGGTGAAGCAGGCGTCCTTGATGACTCGCAAGATTGCCCACGGCCTGGACCCGGTCGCCATGGAATCCGGTGGCCTTGCGCTCGCCCTGCAGAGGCTGGCGCAGACGACCTGCGCGCTGGATGGCATTGACTGCACGCTGCGCATCGGGTCGGACGTGGACTTGCTCGATCCGCCGATGCAGATCAACCTTTACCGTGCGGCGCAGGAAGCCGTGAACAACGCGCTGAAATACAGCCAGGGACACCACATCGGGATCGACCTTGAGCGCGAAGGCGGGATGCAGCGGCTTTCCATCAGTGACGACGGGGTGGGGGTGGACCCGGAGCAAATGGAGCGTGCCTCGGGACTGGGACTTCACAACCTGCGTCACCGGGCGAGCCTCCTGGGCGGCTCCTGCACGATCACCCGCAATGCTCTGGGCGGCACCACGGTTGCCATCAGCTATCCGATACCAGAGAGTCCGGGCCATGCAACAGCAGCCATCTAGCCCGGGCCGCGCAACCCAGATCCTGATCGTGGATGACCACCCCATCATCCGGGAGGGGTTAAGCCAAATGCTGAATCTGCATGAGGACCTGCACGTCTGCTGTGCGGCCGGCAGTGCCGAAGATGCTCTGGCGTTGATGGCCTGCCAGCCTGACGTGGCCGTTGTCGACCTCAGCCTGCACTCGAACTCCGGCCTGGATCTTGTCAGGACGCTGCGGCAACACTATCCAAAGCTGGCAATCCTTGTCCTCAGCATGCATGACGAAACACTGTTTGCCGAACGCGCGCTGCGGGCAGGCGCCAACGGGTATCTGATGAAACTCGAGGCCACGGAGCATATTGTGAATGCCATCCGCGAGGTGCTGGCCGGCAATGTCTACCTGAGCGCCGCCATGCATGACAAGCTGGCGCGGGCCCTGAAGGCTCCTCAAAGAAGCCGCGCGGGCTCGATCGCGAGCCTGTCGGAACGGGAGTTCGAAGTCCTGCACCTGATCGGGCTTGGCTTCAGCACCCGCCAGATCGCCGGGAAGCTGAATCGCAGCGTCAAGACCATCGAGGCGCATCAGGCCAACATCAAGGAAAAGCTGGACATTCCCAACGGCAAGGAGCTGATGCGCTTCGCGATTCAGTGGATCGAGAGCCAATAGGCGTTGAGTTGCTTTCGCCTGCTTGAACGCTCGACTGCTCGCCGCCCTGGGCCAGACAGAAGCCTGGTTGCGCGTGTCAAGGGCGGGGAAGGCCACACATAAGCTGCGTTCAGATCGTTTTAGCGGGTCCGGTTTTTTCCCCGAACGGGGCGTTCCGCCCATGGCGGAATTTGCATACACTCGCCCACTTCATGGACCGACGGCCAGCACAGGCATTGCTGTGCGCTCTGGTCATGGTGAGCCATCGGAAGCTGAGATCGGGCCTCACCATCCCGTTGTGGACGCCGGGCATCGACTGGGCCTTCATGACCCTGACCACGGATGCCACCACAGATCTGCGGGCGCTGCGCACGACGCTGGCACCGATGAAATACTTTGCACATTGCCTGCACCATGGCAATGGCGACCATGCCAGCCCCGGCGCGCGAATTGCCTTGGGCGAGAATAGTGAAAGGCCAGGGTGGTGGAGCGGGCACCCTGTGGGATTCCACAGGGGGTGTCGCGGCGCGGGCCCGAGGTTGGGGCGCTTCTGTCCCTTTCCGGTCGATTGATTCGAATCCACGCCTGGCGGCCCGGACGCCGGAAAACAACCTGCTGCGTTTACTTCCCAAACTCACTGAACTTGGCCGCCAGGAACTCCACGAACAGCCGGATCCGGGACGACAACTGGTGCCGCTGCTGGTAGACGGCATAGATGTCCGCCTCCGGCGTCGCGTATTGCGGCAGTACCTGCACCAGGCGGCCACTGCGCAGGAACCGCTCGATGTCCCACTCGGCGCGCATCAGGATGCCGTGGCCTTGCAGCGCCCAGTTGACCGCGATCTCGCCGTCATTGGTGGTGAGGTTGCCGCGCACATGGACCGATTCGGTCCGCGCCTTGGTTCCTTTGCCTGAGGTCAGGCGCCACACGCCATAGGCGTCGCTGCCCTGGCGGATGCCGATGCAATTGTGCTGGCGCAGGTCGGCGGGCGTGTGCGGGGTGCCGTGGCTGCGCAGGTACTTGGGCGAGGCGCATAGCAGGCGCCGGTTCGGCGCCAGCTTCCGGGCCACGATGCGGGCGTCGGGCGGCTGGCCGAAGCGGACGCAGACGTCGAAGGCATCTTCGGTCAGCGGCGGCGGGTCGGCGGACAGCTGGAGCTGGACATCGACCTCGGGGTAGGTGGCGACATACTCGGAAATCACCGGCGCCACATGCATGCGCCCGAACCCCAGCGTGGCATTGACCCGCAGCAGGCCGCTCGGCCGGCCCTTTGAGCGGGTCAGGATCTGGTCCAGGTCGTCGATCTCGCTGAGGATGCGCCGCGCGTGCTCCAGGTAGACCTCGCCCTCCGGCGTCAGGCTCATGCGCCGCGTGGTGCGCGTCACCAGCGGCATGCCGATGCGCGCCTCCATCTGCGCCAGCCGCTTGCTGACCGCGGCGGTAGTGATCCCAAGGTCGCGCGCGGCCGCGCTCAGGCTGCCTGCCGTGGCCACCGACGTGAAGAATCCCAGTTCTGACGGTTGGATGCCGGACGATAGCGCCATTCCATCTTTAATTTGAGGTTAACAATGGTTTAACTCTACAAGCGATCCAAAACCTTGTCCACGGCCCAGAATCCGCCCCATGCACTCAACTCGTATTTGAATCGATCTGGACCAGGAGACACGGATGAAGACGTACTGCATTGCAACGATCCCCGGCGATGGCATTGGCAAGGAGGTGGTGCCGGCCGGCCGTGAAGTGATGGAGGCGCTGGCGGCTGCCGGTGCTGACTTCCGCTTTGAGTTCGAAGACTTCGACTGGGGTGGCGACTACTACCGCCAGCACGGCGTGATGATGCCCGCCGACGGCCTGGATGCGCTGCGCGACAAGGATGCCATCCTGTTCGGCTCCGCCGGCGACCCGCATATTCCGGATCACATCACGCTGTGGGGCCTGCGCCTGAAGATCTGCCAGGGCTTCGATCAGTACGCCAACGTGCGCCCGACGCGCATCCTGCCCGGCATCGATGTGCCGCTCAAGCGCTGTGCCGCGGAAGACCTGAACTGGGTGATCGTGCGCGAGAACTCGGAAGGCGAGTATTCGGGCGTGGGCGGCCGCGTGCACCAGGGCCACCCGATCGAGGCGGCCACCGACGTCAGCATGATGACCCGCGTAGGGGTGGAGCGCGTCTTGCGCTTTGCCTTCAAGCTGGCCCAGTCGCGTCCGCGCAAGCTGCTGACGGTGATCACCAAGTCCAACGCGCAGCGCCACGCCATGGTGATGTGGGACGAGGTGGCCGTGCAGGTGGCCAGGGACTTCCCGGACGTTACCTGGGACAAGGAACTGGTCGATGCGGCCACGGCGCGCATGGTGAACCGTCCGGCCTCGCTGGACACCATCGTCGCCACCAACCTGCATGCCGACATCCTGAGCGACCTGGCGGCGGCGCTGGCCGGCAGCCTGGGCATCGCCCCGACCGGCAATATCGATCCGGAGCGCCGCTACCCGTCGATGTTCGAACCCATCCACGGCTCGGCTTTCGACATCATGGGCAAGGGCCTGGCCAACCCGGTCGGCACCTTCTGGTCGGTGGTCATGCTGCTGGAACACCTGGGCGAGAACGAGGCGGCGCAGCGCGTGATGCAGGCCGTCGAAACCGTCACCGCCAACCCCGCGCTGCATACCGGCGACCTCGGCGGCAAGGCGACTACCGCTGAAGTGACCAGGGCGGTGTGCGACTTGCTTGCCGCTGGCCAGCAAGCGAAGGCCGCCTGAGCGCAAGGGCGGTTTCGTGAGCCTGCAATATTCCGAGCCCAGCGTGTTGCTGCGGCGCATGTTCGAGGCGGCGGTCGCCGCCGCCCAGCCGGCCAGGACCCTGGCGCGGCACCTGCCGCCGCCGCCGCGCGGACGCACCGTCGTCATTGGCGCGGGCAAGGCCTCGGCGGCGATGGCGAGCGCGCTGGAAGCGGCATGGCACGGGCCGCTTGAAGGCCTGGTCGTTACCCGCTACGGCTATGCGGTGCCGTGCTCGCGCATCGAGATCGTGGAGGCCGCTCATCCGGTGCCGGATGATGCCGGGCTGGCCGCTTCGCAGCGCATGCTGGCGATGGTGGCGGGCCTGGGCGAGGACGACCTGGTGATCTGCCTGGTCTCAGGCGGCGGATCGTCGCTGCTGCCGCTGCCGCTTGCCGGCATCACGCTTGACGACAAGCAGCGCGTCAATCGCGCGCTGCTCAAGTCCGGCGCGACGATTTCCGAGATGAATTGCGTGCGCCGGCACCTGTCCGCCATCAAGGGCGGCCGGCTGGCAGCCGCGTGCCATCCGGCGCGCGTGCTGAACCTGCTGATTTCCGATGTGCCGGGCGATGACCCCATCGATATCGCCTCGGGCCCGACCGTGCCTGACCCGACCACGCGCGCCGATGCGTTGGACATCGTCAAACGGTATGCGATTGACCTGCCGCCCAATGTGATGGCCGTGCTGGCGTCCGACGCGGCCGAGACGCTCAAGCCCGGCGACCCGCGCCTGCCGCGCATCCGCACCGAGTTCATCGCCACGCCCCGGCTGGCGCTGGAAGCGGCCGCGCAGGTGGGCCGCGACGCGGGCTTCGCGGTGCACGTCCTGGGCGACGCCATCGAAGGCGAAGCCCGCGATGTCGGCAAGGTCATGGGCGGTATCGCGCTGGCGGCGGCCAGGCATGGCCAGCCGTTTGCGGCACCGTGCGTGCTGCTGTCCGGCGGCGAGACCACGGTCACGGTGCGGGGCGCGGGCCGGGGCGGCAGGAACGTGGAATTCCTGCTGTCGCTGGCGCTGACGCTGCGCGGAGAACCCGGCCTCCATGCGATTGCGGGCGACACCGACGGCGTCGACGGCCAGGAAGAGATCGCCGGTGCGGTGATCGGCCCCGACACGCTGGAACGCGCCTGGCGCGCCGGACTGCGTCCGCAGGATGCGCTCGCCGCCAACGACGGCCATGGATTTTTCGAGGCGCTGGGGGATGCCGTGATCACCGGTCCCACGCTGACCAATGTCAACGACTTCCGCGCGATCTTGCTGACGCGCGCTTCCGGAGCCTCCGCATGAGACGCCTTCGCAATGCCAAGATCGTGGCCACGCTGGGTCCGGCCAGTACCGACCCGGCCATGATCGAGCGCCTCTTTGACGCGGGCGCCGATGTGTTCCGCCTCAACTTCAGCCACGGCACCCAAGCAGACCATCAGCATCGGCTGCAAAGCATCCGCGCCATCGAGCAAGCGCGTGGCCGGCCCATCGGCGTGCTGCTGGACCTGCAAGGGCCCAAGCTGCGCATCGGCACCTTTGCTAACGGCCCGGTGCAACTCGCCGCGCAGGCCGCGTTCCGGCTCGATCTCGATGCCAGCGTGCCGGGCTCCGCGAAGCGGGTCAGCCTGCCGCATGCGGAGATCTTCGCGGCGCTGCAGCCCGGGGGGGAGCTGCTGGTCGACGATGGGCGCGTGCGCCTGCGCGTCGAGCGCTGCGGCCCGGAGTGCGCGGAAACCACCGTGATCAATGGCGGCACCCTGTCCGACCGCAAGGGCGTCAACGTGCCCGGCGTAGTGCTGCCGCTGTCGGCGATGACCGAGAAGGACCGGCGCGACCTGGACTTCGGGCTGTCGCTGGGCGTGGACTGGATTGCACTGTCGTTCGTGCAGCGCGCCGAGGATATCGAGGAGATCCGGCAGATCGTGGACGGCCGCGCCGGCATCGTCGCCAAGCTGGAAAAGCCGGCCGCCATCCAGAGCCTGGAAGCGATCGTGGCGGCATCGGATGCGGTCATGGTCGCGCGCGGCGACCTGGGCGTCGAGATGCCGGCGGAGCAGGTGCCGTCGCTGCAGAAGCGCATCGTGCGCGCCTGCCGCAAGGCCGGCAAGCCGGTGATCGTCGCGACCCAGATGCTGGAGTTGATGGTGGCCGCGCCGGTGCCGACGCGCGCCGAAGCGTCCGATGTGGCAACCGCGATCTACGACGGCGCCGACGCCGTGATGCTGTCCGCGGAATCGGCATCGGGCAGCTATCCGGTGGAGGCGGTGCGGATGATGGACAGCATCATCACGCGCACCGAATCGGATCCGCATTACCACGAAGCCATCCAGGCATCGCACTCGGCGCCGCGCGCGGAAGCCGCCGACGCCATCGGCTATGCCGTCAGGCACGTGGCCAACCTGCTGCGCGTGCCGGCCGCGGTCACCTACACCAGCTCAGGCTACTCCGCGCTGCGGATGGCGCGCGAGCGGCCTGAAGTGCCGATCCTGGGCATGACGCCGCGGATCGCCACCGCGCGCCGGCTGGCGCTGGCCTGGGGTGTGCACGCGGTGCTCTGTCATGAAGTGGTCGATGTGCTGGAGATGACCAACCTGGCGAGCCGCACCGTGCTGAAGGAGCAGTTTGGCGTGGCCGGGCAGCAGATCGTCATCTCGGCCGGCCTGCCGTTCACGGTGGCCGGCACCACCAACCTGCTGCGCATCGCGCAGGTCCAGTAAGGCAGGCATCGGGCAGGGGGACCAAGGAGCCATCAAGGCATCAATCAGCCGAAAACCGGCTGCAAACATAGAACATTCAGGAGACAAAGCATGCGTGGTACTGAACTCGTGCGTCGTATTTCCGGTGTGGCCGTGCTGGCAGCCGGCTTTATCCTAAGCGGCACTTGCCTGGCACAGGAATGGCCGGCCAAGCCGATCACCCTGGTGGTGCCGTTCCCGTCGGGCGGGACTACCGACGTGCTGGCCCGCGCGCTGGGCGACCAGTTGTCGAAGAGCCTGGGCCAGCCCGTGATCGTCGAGAACCGGCCCGGCGCCGGCGCCACCGTGGGCGCGGACTACGTCGCCAAGGGCAAGCCGGACGGCTACACCCTGCTGATGGGCGCGGTCCACCATACGATTGCCAGCAGCGTCTACAAGAAGCTGCCCTACAGCTTCCAGAAGGACCTGGCGCCCATCGCCACGGTCGCCATGGTGCCCAACGTGCTGGTCATCAATGCCGCCAAGACGCCGGCGAAGGACGTCAGTGAACTGGTGGCCCTGGCGAAGAAGGCAGCGCCGGAGTTTGCCTATGGCTCCAATGGCAACGGCACCGCGCAGCACCTGATCGGCACCCAGTTCCAGGCCGCGACCGGTGCGCCGCTGCTGCACGTGCCTTACAAGGGCAGTGGTCCGCTGACGACGGATCTGCTCGGCGGACAGGTAACGATGTCGTTCGATACCCTGACGCCGGTGCTGCAGCACATCAAGTCGGGCAAGCTGCGCGCCCTTGCAGTGACTACAGCGCGGCGCTCCAGCGTCCTGCCTGATGTGCCGACGCTGGAAGAGGCGGGGCTGAAGGGCTTCGATATCGGCACCTGGTTCGGCGTGCTGGCGCCGGCCGCCACGCCGGCGCCCATCGTGACGCGGCTGAACGCCGAGATCGTCAAGATCGTGAAATCGCCGGACTTCCAGCAGCGCATGGTGGCGGTCGGGGCCGAGCCGATGGCGAGCACGCCGCAGGAGTTTGCCAAGCGGATCCAGGACGAGACGGTCAAGTTCGCCAGGCTGGTGAAGGACGGGAAGGTGACGATCGAGTAGGCGACCCGCGCTCATTCGGTTGCTTGCCTTCTCGCCTATATTGAACTCTGCCCGGCATCGCCTTATGCGTTGCACGGGCGGACTGCGGGTAACGGAGGGAGGGCGCCATGAAGATCGCGAGCATCGAAGCCATCGTCCTGCGCATTCCGTTCACGGTGGGCGGCGTTTCCGCCGCGGGCGTCTGGGGCGGCGCCGGGATGCAGGCCGCCGACTCGCTGCTGCTCAAGGTGACGACCGACGATGGGCTGGTCGGCTGGGGCGAGACCTTCGGCTTCGTGGGGATTCCGGCGGTCAAGGCGGCCATCGAACAGATGCTGGCGCCTGCCTGCATCGGCCGGGACGCAACCCGGATCGATGCCATCGGCCTGGACCTGCAACGCAGGTTCCATGTCTTCGGGCGCAGCGGGGCCATCTTCTACGGGCTGTCCGCGCTCGATATCGCCCTGTGGGACCTTTGCGGCAAAGCGGCCGGGCTGCCCGTTCACCAGCTGCTCGGGGGCGCGCGCCGGGACCGCCTGCCTGCCTATGCCAGCCTGATCCGGTATGCCGATCCCGAAACGATAGCGGTCAATGTCAGGCGCGCCATCGCCGATGGCTACCGGAGCCTGAAGCTGCATGAGGTCGACCTCGCGGTCATCCGCGCCGCCCGCGAAGCGGCGGGCCCGGACATCGAGATCACGCTGGATACGAACTGCCCGTGGCCGCTCCATGAGGCCATCGACATGGCGCGCGCGCTGGAACCCTTGTCGCTACGGTGGCTGGAAGAGCCCCTGTGGCCGCCGGAGAACTACGCCGGACTGGCCGCCCTGCGCCAGCAGTGCGCCATCCCGGTCGCCGCCGGCGAGAATGCCACCACGCTGATGGAGTTCCAGCACCTGCTCAGCGTGGGCGCCGTCGATGTGGTGCAACCCAGCCCGGCCAAGATGGGTGGCATCAGCGCCTTGCGCAACGTCTTTGCGCTGGCCGAGGCGCACAACACGCAAGTGATGGTCCATACCTTCTACGACGGCCCGGGGCTGCTGGCCAGCATGCATGCCACGGCAGCGCTGGGGGATGCCGCGGCCATGATCGAATGGCGCTACTTCGACATGGAGGCGCAGGTGCTTGGCGATGCCGTGGTGCCGCGCGATGGCATGATCGCGGTACCCGCTGGCCCGGGCCTGGGCATCGACCCGGATCCGGAGGTCATCCGGCGCTATCGCGTTGCGTGAGCATCATCCCGGCATCAGAAATCCACCTTCTCCCCCGGCTGCGGCACGATCACGCTTGCCGCGGCGCCAGCGCCCAGCGCCGCCTTGAACGCCTCCGGTGTCCCGCTCAACTGCGGCGAGGTCTGATAGTGGATCGGAATCGCAAAGCGCGGCCGGATCAGGTCGCGCACCGCGATGGCGGCTTCCTGCGGTCCCATGGTGAAATGGCCGCCAATGGGGATCAGCACGAGATCGGGTTTGTAGACCTCGCCGATCAGCCGCATGTCACCGAACAGTCCCGTATCGCCCATGTGCCAGATCTTGAAGCCGTTCTCCAGCTCGATGATGTAGCCGACGGGCTCACCGCCGTAGTGGGTTTCGTCCTTGCCGGTGGCGGGGTTCTTCAGCGCCAGTTCCGACGAGTGCTCGGCATGCACTGCGGTGATTCTGGGGCCGGTCGGGCCAAAGGGCATGACCGTGCCGCTCTTGCCGAAGCGCTGCGCCTGCGCGGCCGGGACCATGCCCAGGCTGACCAGGGCCTGGCCCAGGCCGCCGCCGTTGTAGATCGGCGCGTTGGTCAGCCTGGCCAGGGCGGGGGCATCGCCCAGGTGGTCGCTGTGGGCGTGCGTGACCAGGATCAGGTCGACCTTGCCCAGCGCCGAGAGCTGCTTGAAGCCTGGCGGCGTCTTGGGATTGGTGGTGAGCCATGGGTCGACCACGATGACCTTGCCGCCGGGCGTGGTGATGCGCGTGGCGGCCTGGCCCAGCCACAGCACTTCGGCCTTGCCGGCGGTGGGCTGGCCGGCCGGCATCGGGCGCTGGGCCTCCGCTGGCGGCGTGGGCGCGGCGCAGGCGCCGAGCAGGGCGATGCCGGTGGCGAGGAGAACGGCGCGCAGTCTGGTCATGGTCTTTCTTCCCTGGATGAATTGGCCTGGCAACTTGCAGTACTAGCGGACAAACATGCCCAATCCTTCGTGGTCGTAATACTCCAGCCACACGCGGTCGCTGGAGAACGCCGCCTGCGAGATCGTGCCCGGCGTCGCGTTCTCGCTATTGAGCGTGAAGGTAAAGACGTCGCCGTCCCAGTGGCTCAGCGGCAAGGTGAGAGGGGTGGCGCCCAGCGTCATCACCAGCGTGCCGCCCTGGTCGGCCACCTGCAGCGGACCGTAGTAGTCGTTCTGGTAGGTGCCGGTGTAAGCCGAGAGTGCGCGCGCCGGCAGCGGGTTGGCCGGGGGTGCCTGGCCCACCAGCCGGCCTTCCGGTGCCAGCAGCGGCGCAAGCGCATCGCCGTAGATCTTGCCCCAGTCGCGCCGGATGGCGCCGTACTGCACGAGATCGAAGAATTGTGCGTTCAGGGTTTCCGGGACGCCGATGGGATAGCCATTGGTCAGCGTCACGATGGCCAGGTTCAGCGACGGCACCGCGGTAAAGTTGGTGGCCGCGCCCACCGCGAACGCACCGGAGTGGCTATAGGAGGTCAGCCCGAGTTCGGTCGTGCCGACATTGAAGCCATAGCCGTAGTAGCCGGCCGGCCGTCCGCTGACGGGCGGACTGCTTTGCATCTGCTGGCTCAGCGCGGGTGCCAGCGCGGCGGCGTCGACGATGCGCTGGCCTGCGAACTCGCCTTTGGCGAGCAGCATCGCCAGCCATTTCGCCATGTCGTTGACGGATGAGCTGACGCCACCGGCGGGCGACTGCGCATCCGGCATCGTGCCCATGCCTTGCACCCAGGCGCCGTTGATCCTGATATGGCCGAGGGCGCGGTTGTCGCGCGCGGCAAAGTCGGCGTAGCGCGAACTGGTGCGCGCCATGCCCAGCGGTTGGTAGATGGCCTGCTCGGACAGCGTGGCCCAGTCGATGCCGGCCGCGGTGGCCACGGCCTCGGCGGCGGCGGTCATGCCAAAGTTGGTGTACGCATAGACCGCCCGGAACGGATGCAGCGGCAGGAAGCGCAGGCGCGTCAGCACCTGCTGGCGGTCGTAGCCCATGTCTTCAAGGCGGTCGCCGGCGTGGTCGGGCAGGCCGGAGCGATGGGCGTAGAGATCGCCAATGGTGACGGCTTCCGTGACTTCCGGTTCCGCGAGCGCGAACCACGGCAGGTGCGCGCGCACCGGCGTATCCCAACTGATGCCGCCGCGGCCGACCTGCCGGGCCACCACGGTTGCCCCGATAGGCTTTGACACCGACGCAAGCTGGAACACAGTGTCGGCATCGACCGGCGCGGGGTCGGTTACCAGCCTGCGGCCAAAGCCTTTGGCGTAAACGGTTTGATTGCCGCGCACCACGGCGACGGCCATGCCCGGCACGCCGGAACTGGCCATCAGGTCAGCGGCCAGCTTGTCGACCTGGGCAATGGCCTGGGTGATCTGGGATTCGGGAACTGGATCGGGCGGTTTGGGCGGATCGTCATCATCCCCGCCGCAGGCGGGCAGGGCAGGGACCAGCAGGCCGCCCAGCGCGGCTCCCAGGAAACGGCGACGCTCTTGCAGTTTGCCCACGGTGGTTCTCCGCAGTTCTTCGGTCAGGCGGCTCGGCCGCGCCCTTGGATAGGAATACTGTAGGCGATAGGGCGGGGAGTGGCGAATGCGAAACGTCTTATCGCAGCACGATGGCGGGAGCGGGAAACTGCAAGCCTCACCGAAGGGTTCGGTGAGCGGGGGTGACAACCCGGCAAAGCAACAATGACCAGGTAAAAAAATCCGCGGGCAGGCCGTTTTCCACGGCGGGCCGGGCGGGGCAGCCTTATGGCTGGCCGGTTTTCCGTCATTGTTGCACCGGCAATGTCACCCCCGTTGTCTGGCCCGCCACCTTCTTCACACTTGGGCAGGCGGGCGTTCTCTAAAGGAGAAAAGCGCGATGCAAATGTCTACTCATCACCCTGCAGATGTCCGGCATATCGTCCCGGCCGGCACCATCGAGTCCTTTGAGCAAATCAGCGCCGGGCTGAGTGCCATCCTGTTGCTGGTTGAAATCGAGAGCGAACGGTCGGAGGGCTGCCACAACGTGTATTCGCTGCTGGCAATGGTGAAGGCGCAGCTGGACCATACGGCGGCAAAGCTGTGCGCGGATGATTGAAGCATTCGCCGCGGCAAAAACAAAAAGCCCGCACTTTCGTACGGGCTTTCTGCTTGAATCTCTGGTGCCCAGGAGAGGACTCGAACCTCCACAGTGTTGCCACCGCTAGGACCTGAACCTAGTGCGTCTACCAATTCCGCCACCTGGGCAAGGTGAGCGCCGGATTTTACAGCGCGCTGCGGATTTTGCAAGTCCCTCGGCCGGCTTTGGCGCAAGAAATCCAGTTTGAGCTGCGGTGAGGCCGCTGTTGCTGGTCAATCGGTGGACACGTCAGCGTCGGAAGTGAGGATGTCAAACAGCGCCTTGGCCGCAGGCTGCAACGCCCGGTCGCGACGGCGTATCAGCGCCAGGATACGGTCCACGGCAGGCTCGGTCAGCGCGATGGCGCACAGGCGGGGATGATCGCGTGGCAGTGCCAGGCCCGGCAGCACGGCCATGCCGAGGCGGGCTTCCACCAGCGCCAGCACGCCAACCACGTGGTTGGCTTCGTAATAGAT
This sequence comes from Cupriavidus sp. FW306-01-F10A, assembly GCF_058782785.1. Classification (NCBI taxonomy): domain Bacteria; kingdom Pseudomonadati; phylum Pseudomonadota; class Betaproteobacteria; order Burkholderiales; family Burkholderiaceae; genus Cupriavidus; species Cupriavidus sp. FW306-01-F10A. The sequence continues at coordinate 30,421 of NZ_JBYSYA010000008.1, read as the reverse complement.
GGTCGGGCGCTGTTCAAGATGGGCGATGGCATTCTCGATCAGGGCGCGATTGCCGCTTTGCCTGGACACGCCGGCCATGCGCTGCCCCGCCAGGTCCGCCCACGCGACCGACTTGCGCTGGGCCCAGGGATGGTCGCGCCGCAACACCAGCCTGTAGGGTTCGATACGGATCGGGCGGAACTCGATATTGGGTTCCTGGGAACCCATGAAGTTGAGCCCGAAGTCCGATTCGCCCGACAGCACGCTGGACAGCACCGCGTTGGCGCTTTCGTCGATCACACGCACGCGCACGCCAGGATGACGGGCGGCAAACACGCTGATGGCTTCGGGCAGCAGATGCACCGCGGCAGACGGTATCGCCGCCACCGTCACCAGCCCGCGCCGGAGCGCGGCTTCGTCACCAAGGCGGAATACGGCGCTGTCGAGAATATCCAGGGCAGTCCGCGCTTCCTCCAGGAACTGCCTGCCGACGTGTGTCATCTCCACGCGGCGGGTGGTGCGCTCCAGCAGGCGTGAGCCGAGCGTCTTTTCAAGCTTGTCGATCCTGCGGCTCAGCGCGGGTTGCGAGATATGCAGGGTCTCGGCGGCCACCCGGAAACTGCCTTTCTCCGCCGTGGCGATAAATGCCTGCAAATCCTCAAGGGCGAAATTGATGCGTGACATGCATGAAACCATCAGAACATTGCAATTCACAGAATAGTGTTACGAGAATACTCTGGCAACGCAGAAGAACGAGGAAGACAGGCGCTCTTGCGGCGCCAGCAACGAGATCACGGAGACGAAAATGAAGCTGACTGCCCTGGCCGCCAGAAAGGCCGCACTGGTTTTCCTGCTATGGCTGGCCGCGCCCGCCTGGGCCGACGATATCCGAGTGATTACCTCGGGTGGTTTCACCGCGGCATACCAGCAACTGGTGCCGCTGTATGAAGCCGCCACGCAGGACCGGATCATCACCGCCTACGGCGCGTCGATGGGCAATGCACCCGATTCCATCCCCAGCCGGCTGGCACGCGGCGAGACCTTCGATGTGGTGATCCTGGCGGACTCGGGTCTCGACAAGCTGATATCGGAGGGCAAGGTGGCAGCGGGCAGCCGGGTGGACCTGGCGCAGTCGCTGATCGGCATGTCGGTCCGCAAGGGCACGCCCAAGCCCGATATCAGCACCGCAGAGGGCTTGAAGCAGACCTTGCTCAACGCTAAATCGATTGCGTATTCAGCCAGCGCCAGCGGGACTTACCTGTCCGGTGAATTGTTCCACCGGCTCGGCGTCGCGGACCAGATCAAGGACAAGGCCCGCAAGATCAACAGCGAGCGCGTCGGCGCCGTGGTGGCCCGTGGCGATGCGGAAATCGGCTTCCAGCAAGTCAGCGAGCTGCTGCCGTTCAGGGAGCTGGATTTCGTCGGCCCGCTGCCAGCCGAACTGCAGCAGCGGGTCTTCTTCTCCGCCGGGATGGTGGCGGGCCACCAGAGCGCGGCGGCTTCGCGGTTTGTTCAGTTCCTGGCGTCCCCGGCGGCAGCCACCATCGTGCGAACGACCGGGCTGGAGCCGGTTGCCACGCCGCTGCCGCCACCGGCGCCGCCGGTTCTGGGGCAGCCACAAAAACGCTAAGCCGCTTCAATACCGGTTGGCGGCCGCAAAAACAAAAAGCCCGCACTTTCGTGCGGGCTTCTCGCTTTAAAACTTGGTGCCCAGGAGAGGACTCGAACCTCCACAGTGTTGCCACCGCTAGGACCTGAACCTAGTGCGTCTACCAATTCCGCCACCTGGGCAAGGTGAGCGGCGCATTTTACCGAAGGTTCACAAATTTGCAAGCACCTCCGGCGAGCACACGCAGCATCGCTGGCCGGACCGCGTTACGGCGATCCGGATGCGCCACGGGCAATCAGAACGACGGCACCATCGCGCCCTTGTACTGGGCCTTCATGAACTGGCGCACGTCTTCAGACTGGTACGCTGCCACCAGCTTCTTGACCCACGGCTTGTCCTTGTCCTGCGTGCGCACGACGATGATGTTGGCGTACGGGCTGTGGATGTCTTCCAGCGCGATCGCGTCCTTGGTCGGCTGCAGGCCGGCAGCGAGCGCATAGTTGGTGTTGATCACGGCGGCGCTGACGTCGGGCAGGGCACGGGCCAGCTGGGCTGCATCCAGTTCCACGAGCTTCAGCTTCTTCGGGTTCTCGGCCACGTCCAGCGGGGTGGCATTGACACCATTGGTGCCGGCGCCCGCCTTCAGCTTGATCACGCCTTGCGACTGGAGCAGCAGCAGGGCGCGGTTTTCATTGGACGGGTCGTTGGGCACGGCCACCTTGGCGCCTTGCGGCAGGTCCTTCGGCGACTTCAGGTTCTTCGCGTAGATACCGAGCGGCGAGATATAGGTGTAGCCCACGCTCTGCATCTTGTAGCCGCGCTGCTTGACCTGGCTGTCCAGGTAGGGCTGGTGCTGGAAGCTGTTGGCGTCCAGGTCGCCGGCATCCAGTGCGGCATTGGGCTGCACGTAGTCGTTGAACTCGACGACCTTGACGTTCAGGCCATTGCGCTTGGCCACCTTCTGGACGACTTGCCAGACTTCGGCATCGGGGCCGCTGACGGTGCCGACGCGGATGGTCTGTTCCTGGGCCGAGACGCTGCCGGCGGCGATAAAACCAAGGGCGGACACTGCAACCGCCAGACGCTTGATGAGAGACGTGCTGCGCATAGGAGTTCTGGAAATATTCTGGTTATGTGGCGAGTGAGACAGTCGCCTGGGCAGGGATCGCCTGACCGGGGCGAGGGCCACAGATTAACGCAATTGCGTTCAGATGGCGCAGCGGGAATGAATCTGGCGTCTATTTCTTTTTCATATGCTTATGAATCTAAATGACGCCAGATCGACGGCATTAAATGCTTCTGTGCCACGGCTTAGTCTGCAAAGGCTTCGCGCAATGTCCGCAAGGTGTCTGCCACGAGCCTGTCACTCAGGCCGCCGGCCCGCCTGACCAGCCGGGACTTGTCCACGGTCCGGAGCTGGTCCAGCAGGATCAGGCCAGTCTTGCGCTGAAAAGTTATCGGGACACGAAACGGTGCCGGCCTGCTGCCGGTAGTCATTGGCGCCACGGTGACGGTGCGCAGGTAGTCGTGCATCTCCGGCGGCGAGAGGATGACGCAGGGGCGCGTTTTCTCGATCTCGCTGCCGACGGTCGGGTCAAGCGCAACCAGCCAGACGTCGCCGCGCGCTACCATTTCAGCTCCGCGTCGTCGGTGTTGGGGAAATCGCCCAGTACCAGGGCGTCGTCACCGGCCGCGGCGATGGCCTGGCTGGCTTCCGCCCAGCCTTGCCGCGGTGCTTGCTTGGGGCGCCGGAGCACCAGCGCGTCATTCACGATTTCCATTTCCACTTCATTCTCCAGACCTAGCTGTGCCAGGATTGCCTTGGGGATCAGGACACCTTGTGAGTTGCCCATCTTGCGGATCGTCGCTTTCATGCTTGTCCCTCATGGTGGTGAGCAGTGTTGACGTCAGCACAATGTTATTACAGCGCGGGCGTCAAGGAAACAGGCAAGCGCGATGCCGCATGGAAATGTGACATCCTGGCGACGCCAGGGGAACGCGAATAGTCCGAAGACTCCCGCACCGCCGGCGCCACTGGCTCAGCCGGCCACCGCCCCATATCCCTGGCCCTTCCACTCGATAAAGCACAAGCCATGGCCGAACGGGTCCGACAGCCTTGCCTGCCGTCCCCAGTCAAAATCCTGCGGCCAGTCCTCGATCTCGGCGCCGGCTTCCAGCGCTCGTTCGATGGCCTGTTCCAGGTTGGCCACGACGAAGTCGAGGTGGACCGGGGTCCAGTGGCGGCGGTAGTCGCGGCGGGTATCGGCGCGGGTGGTGGGGCGGGTGCCGGCGGGCTTGGCGAGCAGGTAGATGGGGGTGTTGCCGCCCAGCATTTCGGCAACGGTGCCGTCGAACAGCTTGCGGTTCAGCCTCAGGCCAAGCCCCTGCGCGTAGAAGTCGATGCCGCGCGGCAAATCGTCGACATCGATATTGATCAGCAACTCCATGACAGCCTCCTGGCGGCGTTCCGTGTGAGAGCGGCCGCATTGTGCGCCGGGTCTCCTGACAACTGCTGTCAGGAGTGATGTTTCAGCCGGCCAGGCAGGTGCCAGGAACGGCGCGCTAGCCGCGCAACAGCTCCCGCACCACCGGGCGCAGCGCGTCGCCGAGTGCCAGGTGCGCGTCGGCATCCAGGTGCACGCCGTCGACCTCGCTGCTCTGGATCACGGTGCCGGCGTCGAACTGCGGACAGCCCAGTTGCGTGCAGACCTCGGCCACGGCTTGCGGCAGGCCCGTCCACTTATGTTCGCCGCCGGCAAACTTGGGCGCCAGCGGCCCGCGCGGGGTGCGGATCGGGGGTGGGGTGACGACCAGCACCGGCGGCACCGGCATGCCCGGCTCGATCGGCGCGCTGCGGATCGCCTGGACCAGCGTGGCGATGCCCTGGGCGGCGTTCCAGGCGTTGTGCGGGTGCATCGACTGGAAATCGTTGTTGCCCAGCATCAGGACCACCAGCGCCAGCGGCGCGTGGATTTCAATGCGCTGCGCCAGCCCCTGCAGGCCGTTGCGGCCGGGTTTGAATGGGTCGTCCCAGACCGTGCGGCGGCCGTTCAGGCAGTCTTCGATGACGCGCACCGGGGCGCCGCCGTCGGCGTTCAGGCCCAGCTCCAGCCGGCCGGGCCAGCGCACCGGGAAGGGCAGGCGCCGGCGCGTGCCGGGCACGATGCCCCATGACAGCGAGTCGGCGTAGACAAGGATCTGCAGGGGATCGGTTTCGGCCAGCGGCGCGGCGGTCATGCGGGACTCCAGTTGGCGTGGATATTGGTCGATAAAGGGCAATGGTCCGTGTCAAGCCATGTTGCACCGCGCAGACAAAAAGGTCTCCCGAATACGCGGAGACTTCATAATATCGACTTACTGACGATCGGGAGAATGAAGTTGCGTTTCGAGCACTTGGTTGAGATCAACGATCCAGGCAATCCTCAACTGGATCCGCTGACGCCTGACCAGCTGTGGCAAGGGCTGGTGCTGCGCGCCGAGTCGCCCGAACTCTTCGTGCTGGGGCTGGACCGCGCCGAGGTAGTCGGCCGCGGCGACAACTGGATCGATCGCGTGCTGCATTTTGGCGAGGCGTCGATCCATGACCATGTGGTGTTCGAGCCGCGCCGGCAGGTGCGCTATGAAACCGCGGCCACGGCCGAGCATGCCGGCGGCACGCTGACCATGGCGATCGAGACCCCGGGCCCGGGCGCGCTGCTGCTGCGCTTTGTCTACAACACCACCATGCCGGCGGTCGACGCCAGCGGCGATGACCGCTATGCCGAGATCGTCAAGTCCGCCTACCACGAGGCCGATATCGACACCGTGCGCAAGATCCGCGAGATCGCTGACACCGGACGGCTGGGGTGAGCGAGGGTCCCGCCACGCCGGAGGGTTCCGGCCAGCGGCCGGGTCTGCCGACCCGGCTGGCGCTGCGTGCGCGCTACGGCGAGCGGCTGCGCTGGCTGGTGCTGGTGACGCTGATGCTGGGCACGATCTCGTCGATCGTCTCGTCCACCATCATCAACGTAGCGATTCCGGACCTGAGCCGGCATTTCGTGCTGGGGCAGGAGCGCGCGCAATGGGTGGCGGCCAGCTTCATGATTGCGATGACGCTGTCGATGCTGCTGACGCCCTGGCTGCTGAACCGCTACGGGCTGCGCCGCACCTTCCTGGGGGCCTCGCTGCTGCTGGGCGCGGGCGGGCTCTTTGGCGGCTTTTCACCGACCTACGGCGTGATGATCGCGATGCGCGTGGCCGAAGGCGTCGCCGCGGGCATCATGCAGCCGCTGCCCAATATCCTGATCCTGCGCGTGTTCGAAGAGCGCGAGCAGGGCAAGGCGATCAGCATGTTCGGCTTTGGCGTGGTGCTGGCGCCGGCGCTGGGGCCCAGCCTGGGCGGCTTCCTGGTCGAGGCCTTCGGCTGGCGCTCGATCTTCTTCGTGGTGGTGCCGCTGACGCTGATCGGCGTGCTGATGGCGCGGCGCTTCATGGCGGTGGACTCGATCATGATGGGCGAGCGCCAGCCGCTGGACTGGCGCGGGCTGGGCCTGGCCGGCATTGCCACGGTCAGCCTGCTCAACGGCGTGGTCGAGATGCGCGACAGCGTGCCCGCGGGCCTGGCGCTTTTGGGCTTCGGCGTGCTGATGCTGGCGGCGTTCGTGCTGTGGCAGCTACGCGCGGCGCATCCGCTGATGAATCTGCGGCTCTACAGCTACCGGCAGTTCGCTGCCGGCGCGGTGGTGGCCTTTATCTACGGCGCGGGGCTGTTCGGCTCGACCTACCTGCTGCCGGTCTATATGCAGATGGCGCTGGAATACACGCCGTCGCGCGCGGGCCTGGTGCTGTTCCCGGCGGGCGTGATGCTGGCGCTGACGATTGCCGTATCGGGGCGCTTCACCCACAAGATCGCGCCGCATATCCAGGTGTCGTTCGGGCTGGCGCTGCTGTCGCTGTCGTTCCTGCTGATGGCGCTGGGCTCGCGCTCCACGCCATATCTGGTGCTGGTGGCGCTGGCGGTGCTGGGGCGGATCGGGCTGGGCTGCATCCTGCCGTCGCTGACGCTGGGGGCAATGCGGGGAGTGGACTTCACGCTGATCGCGCAGGGCTCGAGCTGCATCAACTTCCTGCGCCAGCTGGGCGGCGCCATCGGCGTGAGCCTGGCGGGCGTGGGCCTGCAATGGCGGCTGGCGGAGCACGGCGCGGTGCTGGGCCAGGCCGGCGACGCCGCCGTGCAGGCGGCGCGCATCCGTGCCTTCGATGAAACCTTCCTGGCCGTGGGCGTGGTGATTGCCAGTGCGATGATCGCGGCGTGGCGGATCCGGCCGCGGCCGGTGCCGGCGGCCTGAGGCCGCCGGGCCTGCCTGCGCTTGCTTAGCTGGCTGCGCCGCTGCGCAGTTCTTCCACCAGTGCGATGTACTGCTCCATCGCCTGTTCGCGCGCGGTGCCGCGCAGGGCTTCCCAGGCTTCAAACTTGTAGCGGCCGACAAAGTCGGTCATGCCGGGCTTGTCGCCGTGGGCATCGCCTTCGCTGCCTTGCTTGAACAGGGCGTACAGGCGCAGCAGGGACATGTTGCTGGGGCGCTCGCTCAGTTGCTTGACGTTGATCTGGGCCTGGTCGAAGCGTGCCTGCAGGTCGCTCATGGGGGTTCCTCCGTGTGTGCTGTCTGGATTGCGAAAGTGCAGGCCGATGATAGCCGCCCGGCGGCGCCGCGCCGTCCGTATAAAACCGAAGAAGCCCTCGATTCCGGGCGTCACCGGATACAATCGCGCCATGTCCTGGATTCTTGCTGTTGAAACTTCTACAGAGTGGTGCTCGGTCGCGCTCGGACGTGCGGTGCCGGGTGCCGGAGTCGAGTGCCTGGTGCGCCATGAGCACACTGGTGCACGCTCGTCGGCACGCGTGCTGCCGGCTGCCGGCGAGCTGCTGGCCGAAGCCGGCATCGCGCTGGCGGACTGCGCCGCGATTGCCTTTGGCGCCGGCCCGGGCTCGTTCACCGGCCTGCGCACCGCCTGCGGCGTGGCGCAGGGGCTGGCCTTCGGCGCCGGGCTGCCGGTGGTTCCGGTCAATACCCTGATGACCTGCGCCGAGCGCGCGCGCGCCGCTACTCCGGCGCTGCCGGACGACACCGCGGTGCTGGTGGCGCTGGATGCGCGCATGGATGAAGCCTATTCCGCTGCTTTCCGCTGGCATGCCAGCGCGCGGGAATGGGCACAAGTCACGCCGATGCAGGTCAGTGCGCCGGAAACCGTGCCGCTGCCCGACGGCGAATACTGGCTGGCCGGCAACGCCTCGACGGTGTTCGGCGAGCGGCTGGCGGGCCTGGCGCGCGCCGCGCGCGTGCTGCCGGAGGCGATGCCCGACGCGCAGCCGATGGTCGCGATTGCACTGCGCGCACTGGCGCGCGGCGAGGCCATCGACGCCGACCAGGCCATGCCGATCTACTTGCGCGACAAGGTCGCCCAGACCATCGCCGAACGCGAAGCCGCCGCTGCCGCCCGTGCCGCGGCCCAGGCCGGGAGCGCATCGTGAGTGCAGCCTATCCGCTCGATCCCCGCAACCACTGGCCGACCGTGCCGGCCATGCCGGTGCTGCCGGACGGCTGGGCGCTGGGCCGCATGAGCGCGCTCGACCTGGCGGCCGTGGCGGGCATCGAGGCACGTGCCTACAGCCATCCGTGGACCCGCGGCAATTTCGAGAACTCGGTCAAGTCCGGGCATCTCGGCCTGACGCTGCGCGACCCGGCCGGCACGCTGGTGGCCTACGCCGTGCTGATGCCGGTGGTCGATGAAATGCACCTGCTCAATATCACCGTCGAGCCGCGGCGCCAGCGCCAGGGGCTGGGGCGGCTGATGCTGGCGGTGGTGCTGGCCACCTCGCACGCGCACCGCATCCATACCATGCTGCTGGAAGTGCGGCCGTCCAATACCGGCGCGATCGCGCTGTACCAGGCGGCGGGGTTTGCCGAGATCGGGCGCCGCAAGGGCTATTACCCGGCCCTGGGCAGCAAGCGCGAGGACGCGCTGGTGCTGCGCCGCAGCTGGCCGGCCGAGTCCGCCGCCAATGAAGGCACGGAGGGCAGGGCATGAGCCGCCGCGCACAGTTCCTGGAAGTCCTGGGCATCCCGACCGAATGGGTGCCGCGCGAGCGCGCGGATGCGCAGGCAGAGGCGGCGCCGGAGGTGGCCGTGGCGCAGGCAGCGATGCCTGTGGCCGAGGCGCCTGTGGCCGAGGTTGCCGCGGTGGTTGCCGGCCCGGCTGCGGAACCCGCCGTGCCGGTGCCGGCGCCAGTGGCGCCGCCGGTCTCCCGGGCGCCGGTTGCGCCTGCTCTGGTTCCCGCTGGCCCGGAACCCGGCTCGGCGCAAGCAGACCGCGAAGCCGTCATCGCCAGCATGGAATGGCCGGCGCTGGACGCCGCCGTGGCCGGCTGCACCGCGTGCGGCCTGTGCCAGAACCGCACCAATACCGTATTCGGCGTGGGCGACCGCCAGGCCGAATGGATGCTGGTGGGCGAAGCCCCCGGCGAGAACGAAGACCTGCAGGGCGAGCCCTTCGTGGGCCAGGCCGGCAAGCTGCTCGACAATATGCTCGGCGCGCTCGGGCTGGCGCGCGGGCGCAATGTGTTTATCGCCAACGTGCTCAAGTGCCGCCCGCCCGGCAACCGCAACCCGGAGCCCGAGGAGGTGGCGCAGTGCGAGCCGTTCCTGCGCCGCCAGATCGCGCTGGTGAAGCCCAGGGTGATCGTGGTCCTGGGCCGCTTTGCGGCGCAGTCGCTGCTGCGCACCGCCACCCCGATCGGCAAGCTGCGCGGCACCGTACATAGCTATGAAGGCATCCCCGTGGTGGTGACCTACCATCCGGCTTACCTGCTGCGCACCCTGACCGACAAGGCGCGCGCCTGGGAAGACCTGTGCCTGGCCAGGGAGGTCCATGACCGTGCGGGAGCTGGGGCCTGATCTCTCCCTGACCAGCGGCGGCGACGGCAACAGGCCGTCGGGCCCGCCACTGTGGCGCCGCGCTGCGTCGGCGCGCACGCGCGACCTGGCCTGGACCACGCTCTCGCCGCCGCTGCTGGCGGCGGTGCCGGGCGCGGCCCCGGCGCGCTGGCCCGCCGGCACGCTGGCCGCCTGGCAACACTGGCTGGAAGCCGCTGACCCCGCCACGCTGCCCGCCACCATCGACGAACTGGCCGACGGCCACGCCGCCCCCTCCGCCGACGATCCCGACCAGGACCCCGCCAGCCGCAGCCTGCGCCTGGGCCGCCATGCCGAGCGGCTGCTGCATTTTGCGCTGCGCCATATGCAGGGGCTGTCGCTGCTGGCCGCCAACGTGCCGGTGCGGCGCGCCGGGCGGCAGGGTATCCGCACGCTGGGCGAACTGGACTTTATCTGGCGCGAGCAGGCGTCGGGCGCGGTGGTCCACTGGGAGATGGCGGCCAAGTTCTACCTGATGGCGCCTGGCGACAGCCAGGTGGCGCGGGCGCAGGATTTCGTCGGCCCGAACCTGGTCGACCGCCTTGGCGACAAGCTGGGCCACATCGTGCACCGCCAGCTCCCCCTTGGCTGCACCGCGGAGGCACAGGCCCTGCTGGGACATATGGTGGACCGCAGCGAGGTCTACCTGCTGGGCTGGCTGTTCTATCGCGATGGCCGGGTGCCGCCGGGGCTGGATGCGCTGGGCATCGCGCCAGACCATTTGCACGGCTGGTGGTCCACGCTCGATGACTGGGCCGCCCGCGCTGCCGCGCGGCCCGGCTTGCGCTGGTGCCGCCTGCCGCGTACCGGCTGGCTGTCGGGCGCGCTGGTGCCCGAATCCGGCACGGAAGAAGTCGGCGCGCTGCGCGCGATGCTGGCGCAGCGCTTTGCCGACCCGCGCCATGACCACGGCTGGCGGCGCGAATCGCCGGTGATGCTGTGCGAACTGGAACCGGCCGGGCCGGAGGCGCCGGGCTGGTGGCGCGAATGCTCGCGCGGGTTCGTGGTGCCACCGGGGTGGGAGGAGCGGGCGCTGGCGCGGGCGGCGGAGCCGCCAAGGCCAGGGCCGCAGGCCGCGCAGGACGCGGCCTGACCCTCGCTGCGCCGGCTAGTGGTGCTTGTCCTCGCCGATCATCGCCAGCGAGTTGAAGGTGCGCGCGTTGTACTTGTGCAGCTTGAGCACCAGCGCCATGGTCACGCAGATAAACAGGCCCAGTGCGACGATGACCACGCCGATCGGCACGTTCAGCTTGATCAGCAGCGCATACAGGCACAGCATCAGCAGCACCGAGACGTTCTCATTGAAGTTCTGCACCGCGATGGAGTGGCCGGCCGACAGCAGCACGTGCCCGCGGTGCTGCAGCAGCGCGTTCATCGGCACCACGAAGTAGCCCGACATGGCGCCCACCACCATCAGGAATACATAGGCGATGGCCATGTACAGCGGCATATGCATGCCCAGCACGTCCAGCGTGACATTGGGCATCGCATCCTTGGTGTAGAACGCCATGATCATCACGGTGGCGCCCATGGCCACGCCAAAGGGCAGCACCGACAGCGACTTGCGCAGCGGGATGCGCGCCGCGGCCAGGATCGCGCCCACGGCCACGCCCACGGCCACCACGGCCTGCAGCAGCGCGCCCTGGGACAGGTTCAGGCCCAGCGATTTCTCGGCCCACTTCAGCACGATGAACTGCAGCGTGGCGCCCACGCCCCAGAACAGCGTGGTCACCGCCAGCGAGATCTGGCCCAGCTTGTCGCGCCACAGCGCCACGAAGCAGTCGCCGAACTCGGCGATCAGCCTGATCGGGTTCTTTTCCTGCGCCGGATAGCGGGCGCCGGTATCGGGGATAAACAGGTTGAAGATCGAGGCGACCACGTAGAACAGCATGATCACCACCATCGCGGCCTCGGCCGGGGTGTCGATCCCGGTGTTCAGGAACGGCACATCCAGTTGCAGCAGCATGCCTGACACGTGCACGGAAATCAGCGCGCCGCCGACCACGGTGCCCAGGATGATCGAGCCCACCGTCAGGCCTTCGATCCAGCCGTTGGCCAGCACCAGTTTCTCCGGCGGCAGCAGCTCGGTCAGGATGCCGTACTTGGCCGGCGAGTACGCCGCCGCGCCGAATCCCACCACGCCATACGCCAGCAGCGGGTGCAGCCCGAACATCATGATGGCGCAGCCGACCACCTTGATGGCGTTGGTGATGAGCATCACCCGCCCCTTGGGCATGGAATCGGCAAAGGCGCCGACGAAGGCGGCGAGAACGACGTAGGAAAGAACGAAGAACAGCTTGAGCAGCGGAGTCATCCACTGCGGGGAATGCAATTCGGTGAGAAGGGCGATGGCGGCGATCAGTAAGGCATTGTCGGCCAGCGAAGAAAAAAACTGCGCGGCCATGATGGTGTAAAAACCCTTCTTCATGCTGTCGACTTTTTCTCCATCGCGAGCTCCGCTCAGGTTGGCCAGGCTGGCGCCCACCGGGGAGGCCATGGTTTGCAGGGAACCTTGTGCCGCGGCCGTGTCGAATTGTGTCTGTGGTGCTGCGCTGCGGCGCCTTGAGGCTTGCCTGACAGTCATTGACATAATGCTTCGCTTTTAGAACATGGCCGGAGCGTCCGGCTTTATATCACGAAAACATGACATTCCCGAACCCCGGCAAGGGCTCTTTTTGACAGCGGATTGCCGCGCCGATTCCCCAATGACCCCCGGCAACGGCATCTGAATGTGTTCAAATAACGACTGCGATCGCGACCAGCCGACCAGGTCTTCCCTGATCTGGTGCGTGGTCGAACCGATATGGTGACTGGGATACACGGGCCTGCCAATTCCGCACATTCCCGCATGCCAGTCGCCGCAACATGCTGCTGCACACCGACAGGTGACGTTTGCGCCATCGATACTGAGACAGAGCCGTCCTTCCAGCGCCCGCGCGGCCGCCCATGCCGTCAGCGCCGCCTGCTTGCTCGTCCGCTTCCTGAGATGTGACTTCCATGCCAAGACCCATCCACGCTGTCATCCACCAACCCGCCCTGGCCAACAATCTCGACATCATCCGCCGCAAGGCGCCGGAGTCGCGCATCTGGGCGGTGGTCAAGGCCAATGCCTACGGCCACGGCATCCGCCGCGTCTTTGCCGCCCTGCGGGGCGCCGACGGTTTCGGCCTGCTCGACCTGAACGAGGCCGTGCTGCTGCGCGACCTTGGCTGGCAGGGCCCGATCCTGCTGCTGGAGGGCTTCTTCCAGCCGCAGGACGTTGCCGTCATCGAACAATACCGCCTGACCACCGCGATCCATTGCGACGAGCAACTGCGCATGCTGGAAAGCGCACGCGCCAAGGGGCCGCTGGCAATCCAGCTCAAGCTCAATACCGGCATGAACCGGCTCGGCTTCCATCCGGCCGCTTACCGTACCGCCTGGGAGCGCGCACGCGCCATGCCCTGCGTGGGCAGTATCGTCCATATGACGCATTTTTCCGATGCGGATAGTGCCCGAGGCATCGCCCACCAGATCGAGGCCTTCGACGCCGCCACGGCCAACCTGCCGGGCGAGGCCAGCCTGTCGAACTCGGCCGCGGTGCTGTGGCACCCGCAGGCGCACCGCGCCTGGGTGCGCCCGGGCATCATCCTGTACGGCGCCTCGCCGACCGGGCGCGATGCCGATATTGCCGGCACCGGCCTGCAGCCCGCCATGTCGCTGCACAGCGAACTGATCTCGGTGCAGGACCTGCAGCCGGGCGATACCGTCGGCTACGGCTCCTTGTTCACCGCCGAGCGGCCGATGCGCATCGGCGTGGTGGCGTGCGGCTATGCCGACGGCTACCCGCGCCATGCGTCGGGCTGGGGCGAGCAGCGCGCGCCGGTGCTGGTCGATGGCGTGCGCACCGAACTGGTCGGGCGCGTGTCGATGGACATGCTGTGCGTGGACCTGACCCCGTGCCCGAAGGCCAGGGTCGGCAGCCCGGTCACGCTGTGGGGTCAGGGCCTGCCGATCGACGAGGTGGCGCAGGCCAGCGGCACGGTGGGCTATGAGCTGATGTGCGCGCTGGCGCCGCGCGTGCCGACCTCGGTGGCGACGATCACGGCCTCGGACAGCGCCGCGCCTGCCGTGGCCTGATCCGGGGCGCTGGTGCGGGCGCAGGCCCGCGCACTTACCATCTGCCGGCCGGGCCACTTGTGGGCCCGGCTCGTTTTTTCCTGCAAGGACATCCGTTGGCCAAGACCAAGACTGTCTATACGTGTACTGAATGCGGCGGCACCACGCCGCGCTGGGCCGGCCAGTGCCCGCATTGCCAGCAGTGGAACACGCTGGTGGAGACGGTGGCCGAGTCCGCCGCGAACAAGCGCTTCCAGCCGCTGGCCGCCTCGGCCACGGTGCGCAAGCTGTCGGAGATCGATGCCGCCGACGTGCCGCGCTTCTCCAGCGGCATCGATGAATTCGACCGCGTGCTGGGCGGCGGCCTGGTGTCGGGCGGGGTGGTGCTGATCGGCGGCGATCCCGGCATCGGCAAGTCCACGCTGCTGCTGCAGGCCCTGGCCAACCTTGCGGGCCAGCGCCGCGTGCTCTACGTCAGCGGCGAAGAATCCGGTGCGCAGATCGCGCTGCGCGCGCAGCGGCTGGGCGTGGAAAGCCCGTCGCTGGGGCTGCTCGCCGAAATCCAGCTGGAGAAGATCCAGGCCACGCTGGAAGTGGAAAAGCCCGAAGTCGCGGTGATCGACTCGATCCAGACGCTGTACTCAGAGGCGTTGACCTCCGCGCCGGGCTCGGTGGCGCAGGTGCGCGAATGCGCGGCGCAGCTGACGCGCATTGCCAAGAGCAGCGGCATCACCATCATCCTGGTCGGCCATGTGACCAAGGAAGGCAGCCTGGCCGGTCCGCGCGTGCTGGAGCATATCGTCGATACGGTGCTGTATTTCGAGGGCGATACCCATTCGTCGCACCGGCTGATCCGCGCCTTCAAGAACCGCTTCGGCGCGGTCAATGAGCTGGGCGTGTTTGCCATGACCGAGCGCGGCCTGCGCGGCATCAGCAATCCGTCGGCGCTGTTCCTGTCGCAGCACGAAGAGACCGTGCCGGGCTCGTGCGTGCTGGTGACGCAGGAGGGCACGCGTCCGCTGCTGGTGGAGATCCAGGCGCTGGTCGATACCGCCCATGTGCCCAACCCGCGCCGGCTGGCGGTGGGCCTTGAGCAGAACCGGCTGGCGCTGCTGCTGGCCGTGCTGCACCGGCACGCGGGCATTGCCTGCTTTGACCAGGATGTGTTCCTGAACGCGGTGGGCGGGGTCAAGATCACCGAGCCTGCCGCCGACCTCGCGGTGCTGCTGTCGATCCATTCCTCGATGCGCAACAAGCCGCTGCCGCGCGGCCTGGTGGTGTTCGGCGAAGTCGGCCTGGCCGGCGAGATCCGGCCCAGCCCGCGCGGGCAGGAGCGGCTGAAGGAAGCCGCCAAGCTGGGCTTTACGATCGCCGTGATTCCCAAGGCGAACGCGCCCAAACAGAGGATCGACGGGCTCGAAGTGATCGCGGTGGAACGCATCGAGCAGGCCATCGACCGCGTGCGCCATCTGGACTGAGCCATGGACGACGGCATCGCCTTCGAGACCGAACGCCTGCGGCTGCGCCAGTGGCGCGAGGCGGACTATGCGCCGTTTGCCGCGCTCAATGCCGATGCGCAGGTGATGCGCTATTTCCCTGCGCCGCTGGCGCGTGCTGAAAGCGATGCGATGGCCGACCGCTGCCGCAGCCTGATCGCAGCGAAGGGATGGGGCGTCTGGGTGGCGGAGCGCAAGGCGGACGGTGTTTTCCTGGGGTTTGTCGGACTGCACGAACCCACCGCGGCGCTGCCGTTCGCGCCTTGCGTGGAGATCGCCTGGCGCCTGGCGCGGCACGCCTGGGGCAGCGGCTACGCGACCGAGGCGGCACGCGGCGCGCTTGCCTGGGGCTTTGAGCGGCTGGGGCTGGATGAGATCGTGTCCTTCACGACACTCGCCAACGCCCGCTCGCGGGCGGTCATGGAAAGGCTCGGCATGCGTGAGGATGCCGTGGGTTTCGAGCATCCCGCGTTGCCGCAAGGGCACCCCTTGCGGCCCCACTGCCTGTACCGTTTGCCGCGCACGGCGTGGCAGGCAGCCGGCGCATAGCACACCTGCGTCAATCCGCCACAGGGCAGGGGGCTTGCGCTGCGTGTGACGCCAACTGCAGGCGCTGCAAAATAGGTAATAATGCGCAGCAATGCCGCGCCATCAACCGACGGCAGCGCTTACCGGATTACCTGATCACCCACTATGCAAGCCAACTCTCGCGCCTATTTCCTGCTGATCGCCCTCGTTTCCTTCGGCCTGGTCGGCGTTGCGCTCTACCTGCAGTTTGAAAAGGGCTACCAGCCTTGCCCGCTCTGCGTGATGCAGCGCTTTGCCTTTATCGGCATCGGCATCTTCTCGCTGCTGGCCGCGGTGGCGCAGAACACGCGCTCGCTGTGGCAGGGCCTGGGCATGCTGTCCGGCATCGCCGGGATTGCGGTGGCGGTCTACCACGTGTCGCTGCTGCTCAATCCCAAGGCCAGCTGCGGCATCGATCCGCTGGAGAACTGGGTCAACGCGCTGCCGACTGCCAAGGCGCTGCCGCAGGTGTTCTACGCGGATGGCCTGTGCACCGCGCCGCTGCCGCCGGTGCTGGGGCTGTCGGTGCCGGCATGGTCGCTGATCTGGCTGTTTATCCTGACGCTGACGCTGGCGGTGGGGTTGATCCGGCGCGAGAAGAATTTCCGCTGAGTGGTGAACTGATAAGGAAACCGGCGCACCAGGCGCCGGTGTTTGTTTGATGCAACGGATTTTCGAGCAGCGCTGGTTTGCTTTGACGTAGTCGGGTAGTACCTGTTGCGCAGGGCCAGCCACAGTAGCTTGATCGCCGCCGCCACGGCCCGGCACTCCTTCCTGCTGGCGTATTCCAGGCTGTTGCGGATCAGATGCACGATGCAGGACTGCAGCCTCGTTTGGGGGAACACGGCGTTCAGGGCCTGTTCCATGCCCTTGAGGCCGTCTGCCACCGCAGTCAGGATATCCCGGGTGCAGTGGTCCGGCTTGCCACTACTCCGTCTCGCTCTTAGCAAGTTGAGAGCGCCTTCTGAAACTATTCGATATTATTTCCCGGGGCCTGAAGTATGCTTTGTCCATGCAGGCCGCTGCCACCACTTCCCTCGACCAGCTCCGAAGGGAGGGCCTGTGACTGGGCGACGGAAATCCTGGTTTCATTCTTGAAGCATCTACTGATGTGCCGTGCCAACTGTGGAGCCGCATATTTTGCGCCATAGATGAAACGCAGAGCAGGCCCAAAGCTCAGCGCGGCGGCCGGCCCAACCACATATAGGTCGCGTACATTGGTTTCGAAATTGCGCGTCAGACTTGGCGAGCCGTCAATGAGTGAAAGCGAATTCAAGAGTTCCTGGGAAATGAAGGAATGTCTGGCCATGTCAACCTTGAACCCCGTCGCGACAACAACATGATCAGCGCTAATGCAGGACGTTTCGTTCCTGGTCGCGACCTGCAGAACTACCTGACCATTCTTGACTTCGGCCTGCCTGATTTCAGTCTGAGTCAAGATATCAATCTTGCCATCCACGCGATTGCGCAGCCACCAGGCACCCGACGGTCCCCACCCAGTCTCTAGAGTTCTCATGCGGCGCTCAAGATTCATCATGTGGAAGACAATAGGGTACTCGGACACCAAGAAGGAAGACAAAAGAGCGCTCGGAGTATTCGACTGCCAACCGCGTCCTATCCCGACGTGCGATCTCAGTAGCCTTGAGATACCCCCGCGGGAGGTACGCGGTTCATTACTCCAATTCACAGTCGCACCGCGCACGAGTAAGCGAACCCGCGCTCCGATCTCGCTCAACAGTGCTGCGAGCCCGATTGCCGACTGACCTCCGCCCACAACGACGATGTTCTTGTTCTTAGCCCATTCCAGACTCCCGAATTCGCTGGAGTGAACCACGTAAGGTGTCGGCATGCCCTGTAGTGCCGGAGGCATTTGCGAAAATCCCTTCAGACCCAAAGCCATTACCACGCGCCGCGCCGCCAGGGAACTGCCGTCGCCCAGGGCCAGCCGGAAGAATGCATCCTTGCGGTGCATATCGACAACTTCCACTGCGCGAACATGACTGACCAACTGCGACTGAAACCAAAGCCCGTATTCCACGAAGAGCTCGAGCGGCAGGTGCATACCAATCGGTTTATATTCAATACGATTGCGACGGCAATATTCTTCAATCGTATAGCCTTCCCGCGGCGCATAGAGATTCGAGGCAAATCCTTCCGAGCGCAACAGCATGCCTGGAGGCATGAAATTCCTCCAGGCATGCATTGGTTTCCCAAGAATTTGATGAGGCACGCCAGCTGAGGTCAGGTAGGCCGAAACCGATAAGCCATAGGGACCAGCTCCGATGATAACCGTATCCGTCGACGAGATCATTATTGCTCTTCCCCTTAAACTTGCCTGGCTTGCGGAGCCGCGCAGTACGGACCACCGCATGATGCTGCGGTGCAGAAAATCATTCTTGAATCATTTTTCCGGTGCTGTCATGTCTTCGATAAAATCATGCCACTGAAAGTGCGAACCAAATAACCACAGGCATGGCGCGACCATAGTGCGGCGCCTTGAGAGATCAACCGCACTATTGACTTCACGATTGACCATCGGGCGCGCCAATCCAAGCAATTGAACAGTTGCGATCGCCCTATTCAGCGTGTCCAATAGATCAGCGTGGCGTGCTGCACAGCGATTTCCGATTGCTTCTATCGTGCCGTCCAGCCAGATTAAGGCAATCCAGAACCAGGCCGCCGTGTCATCTGTACGGGCGCGCACACTCGCTTTCTTGATTCTCTTTCGGGTGGCCGGACACGGCTTGCGCGCAGGCGCAGGTCGTCAGAGCCATGTATGCCATGGCGGACATAGTCGAATTCCTGGCGATGCAACCGTTCCAGCACCGGTGGCGCGGCGCAACGTGGCCTCGACCACATTTTGGTCCTTCACACGGAGGCTCGGCTTTGGTTAGATAGACGCCGGAGCGGAAATCCATTGTCTGTCAGGGGATGGCCATGAATGCCGCTGCGGGACGAACTGGGCGGATCGATCATGAAGCGTTTGTTCGACATAGTTTTCGCCTCCATGGCATTGCTCGTGCTGGCCATTCCGTTGCTGATCCTGGCTGGCGCAGTGCGATGGAAGCTGGGCAGTCCGGTGCTGTTTCGTGCAACACGTGCAGGCCTGGGTGCCAGGCCATTCGAAGTCGTGAAGTTCCGAACCATGACGGAAGAGCGAGGCCCTGATGACGAGCTCTTGCCGGATGATGACAGGCTCACGCCGTTCGGCAATTTTCTGCGCCGCTCCAGTCTCGATGAGCTGCCTCAGTTCTGGTGCGTTCTGGTGGGCGACATGAGTGTCATTGGTCCACGACCTTTGCCGATGAAGTACCTGCCGTTCTACTCACCGGACCAGGCACGTCGTCATCTGGTCCGTCCCGGCATTTCCGGCTGGGCGCAGGTGAACGGGCGGAACTCTCTGAGCTGGGAAGATAAGTTTCACTTCGACACCTGGTATGTGGACCACTGCTCTTTCTGGCTGGATCTGAAGATCCTCTGGCTCACGGTGGGCACTGTCATGGACCGCCAGGGCATCAACGCCGCGGGGGATCTGACCGTGCCTTCATTTACAGGCAGCCCAGGCACCCAGTACGTCGCCAGCGAGTCCGAGGCCGCGCAGAAAGAAGAAGTTCCGATTCGCACGGCATGACGAGTGTTCATGCTGAATACCGCATGTTCTCCTTGTGACCATGCTTCTCTCGCGAAGAGATCGATGCCGTATCGTGGCAGTTCAGCTCGAACAAGACAAACTACCGGACCAGGAGGGGACGGCCGTTGGTGAGAGGCTGTGCCGGTGGGTGCTCAAAGGCGTGTTGCCACTACGTGAATTGGCGCACGTATCGTGCTTCTTTCCTGCCGGTGATTCTGATTAGATGGTACGTGGTACGGTTGGGCGCAGGACAATGGCCGCAGTTCTGGCGGGACGGCTTCGCGCGATCGGTGAACCCAGGTTCAAGGACTGCAAGGAAGAAAGTGCCGGCGCTCCAGCCGCAGGGCCGAAATCCGGTCCGACGAAAGCATCGAAAGACCTGTGAGGCTATGGCAGGGTCATTTTGATTGGAATGACATTGGGGTGAAGATGAACGTTCTTTTGACCTGCATAGGTAGACGGCGCTATCTGGTGGAGTATTTCAAGTCGGAGCTAAGCGGGACCGGCATGGTGCTTGGGGTGGACATGCAACGCGGCGCGCCGGCCGCGAGCGCATGCGACATGTTCTTGGTAGGCCCCGACGTCTTAGCGGATAACTACATCGACTTCCTGATCGATGTATGCAGGGTGCATCGGGTCTCGGCCCTCCTGTCGCTGAATGACTTGGAGCTCCCGCTCATTGCAGAGCACGCTCAACGGTTTCGGGAAATCGGAACGATACCGGTCATCTCGTCGGCAGGGGTCATTAACCTTTGCGCGGACAAGTTCCTGACTGCGCAGTTCGCCGAATCAATCGGGCTGTGCACGCCGCGCAGCTATGCGACCCTCGAAAGCGCAGAGCATGCCATTGCGACGGGCTCGGTAGCCTTCCCTCTGATTGTCAAGCCCCGCTGGGGCAGCGCAAGTTTTGGCATCTTCGTGGTCGAGGACCTGAACGAGCTTCGCTTCGCCCGTGCGTACTGCCAGCGGATCCTGCTGAAATCGATTTTCGCAAAGATGGGACAGCCAGGGATGGAGGTGCTGATCCAGGAAGTGATCTCGGGCCAGGAGTACGGGCTCGATATCTTCAACGATCTTGAGGCGAGGCCGATCGGGTTTGCGGTCCGCAAGAAGCTGTCGATGCGGGCGGGGGAGACGGACCGGGCGATCACTGTCGAAAGCGCGCCATTCAACGACCTGGCCACGCGAATCAGTCGCGAATTGCGGCACATCGGCAATGTCGACTGCGATGTGATCGAGCGCGACGGGCGTCAGTACCTGCTGGAGATGAATCCAAGATTCGGAGGAGGCTATCCCTTTACCCATATAGCGGGAGCCAACCTGGTGCGGATACTGCTGAATTGCGTGCGCGGCGGGCAGCAAGGGCAGGAAGTCCGCTATCAGGCCGGTATCGAACTGGCCAAGTGCGACTACCCGGTCGGCGTGGGAGCATGGGTTGAGGAGGGATAAAGGCAGGCGATAACGAGCAATGCAACAGGACGGAGCAGCCACACTCGTCCGAGATGGATCTTGAACCAGACTGTCGGCAAATCGCGGCGATTTCCGTGAGCGGTTGCGCGCTCATTTCCATGGCGCGCCGGGTCAATTCGGCAGCGCTGCTCGGTGTGAGCACAGCGAGGCAGATGCCCGGGAGCCGCCAGGCGACAGGTGCCGGCCAAATGCGTCCCCTCGTGAAGAGCGTCATCGGTCAGATGCTTGCCGACGCGCCATACACTGGACCTTTTTGACATTCCGATGTGCGAAACCAGACATTGTGCGGTTTGCACACCCGATAGATTGAGGGCTCGCGACCCGCCCGCCCCGGGCCGTCCACATTTCGCCACTCTTTGCAGGAGGCATATTGTGAACACTTCAAGCATACCGACCAAGCCTTTGCGCACTGTGTTGATGCAACGGCTGAAACAACGGCTCAAGCCGTACACGCCAGCCTGGTTGCTGAAATACCACCACGACCGGACCATCCGCAAAGACCGCGCCCTGTATCAGGGAAAGGCGCTTCGCGAGGTGTTTTCCCATGTCTACGAAACCGGGGGGTGGGGCGTGGCGAAGGACCACTCCGGGTTCTACAGCGGGAGCAGTTCTCATGATCCGGCGATCGTCGACACCTATGTCGAAGCCGTAACGGCCTACCTCGGCTCGTTGCCATACCGGCCAGACGTGGTTGACCTCGGTTGCGGCGATTTCAATGTCGGCAGCCGTATCCGGCCGGCTTGCGCACGCTACATTGCTTGCGACGTGGTCGAGGCAGTCATCCAGTCGAACCGCACCAGGTTCTCCAGTCTTGATGTGGACTTCCGGTGCCTCGACATCACAAGCGAGCCCTGGCCGAGAGGTGACGTCGTTTTCCTGCGCCAGGTGCTCGATCATCTGGACAACGCACGCATTGCCGGCGTGCTTGCCAGCCTGACGCCATACAAGAGCCTGATTCTGACTGAGTACTTGCCTCTGGCACCCGATTTCCCGCCAAATCTCGACAAGCCGATCGGTCCTGGTCTCCGGATTTGGGGGGCTATACCAAGCGGGATCGTGGTGACGGAGCCGCCGTTCGAGCTGAAAGCCTTGTCGACGCGGATACTCTGCGAGGTGCAGGACAACGTAGGCGTCATTCGTACCATCGCGTACGAACTGCCTCGGCAAACCTAACTGAACCTCTGCCAAGATGTAACGTGCCGTCCTTGACGGTGGCAAGGGATTTTGACGTAGGAGACCAGGGCCGGTTCGAGGGCCGGCAGCTCGGCAGCGACGGCCCAGGCGGCAGTTCGGGTCCGGTTAATTGGATGATCGGCGATGCGGCCCAGCACTTGGCGCGGGTAGTCTCGGTGCTGAGGCCGCTGAGCTGGCTGTGCCGATGAGCGTGTACCCACTGCGCCCGAAAAGAGGCGGTCACTGTTACGATACCTGGAGGTGGGATCGGCTCGGTAAAGTTTCAGGTCCTGCCAGTTGCGAATCCGCGGCATCAGCTTGATGCCAAGCAGGTAGGTAAAGGCGAAAACGGCGGCCGACTGCGCCTGGGTGTCGGCATGCACGGTGCCGGCCTCCACGCTCAAGCCTGTCTTGAGCGGGCCCTCGATGAGGTAGGCCTCCCACACGCCGACGCCGGGCGATGTAGTTGTCGGCAACATGGCGGTAGGCCACCGCTCCCATCTTGCGGTGGCGCAAGTGGTAACCCGCCGGCAGAGAATAATGTTGGCCAGAACGTCCATGGCCGTTCCCGTGACAAGCAGCGCCAAACTCCTGCCCCCCCAGACCGCGAGGCATCGCGCATCAGTGCTATCGTCCCCTCACGCAATCTGCTCGATCTGCTCCTGCAACTCCAGCCACTTCTCCTCCAGCGTCTCCAGCTCGCCATTGACCTCACCCTGGCGCTTGAGCATCTCCATCAACTTCGTCTTGTTGGCTTCGGCATAGCTGCTTTCATCGGCCATGAACTGGTCGATCTCCTCCTTGGCGGCCTGCAGTACCGCCATGCGCTTTTCCACCTTTTCCAGTTCCTTCGTCAACGGCTTGCGCAGTGCTGACAACCGCTGGCGCTCGTCGGCCTCGGCGCGGCGCTGGTCCTTGCGGTTGACCGCCGACGCGGCATCGCCGGCGTTCTCTGCCAGGTGCGCGGCAGTGGCGGCATTGCGCTTGGCCGCGGCCTGTTGCAGCAGCCAGTCGCGGTAGTCGTCCAGGTCGCCGTCGAACGGCTTGATGGTGCCGTCGGCCACCAGCATGAACTGGTCGGCGGTCGCGCGCAGCAGATGCCGGTCGTGCGACACCAGGATCAGCGTGCCTTCGAACTGTGCCAGCGCCATGGTCAGCGCCTCGCGGGTGTCGAGGTCCAGGTGGTTGGTCGGTTCGTCGAGCAGCAGCAGGTTGGGCTTCTGCCAGACGATCAGCGCCAGCGCCAGCCGCGCTTTCTCGCCGCCTGAGAACGGTTCGATCGGCGAAGTGGCCATGTCGCCGCGGAAGTTGAAGCTGCCGAGGAAGTCGCGCAGTTCCTGCTCGCGGGTATCGGGTGCCAGCCGCGCCAGGTGCTGCAGCGGCGAGTCGTGGTCGCGCAGCGTCTCCAGCTGGTGCTGGGCGAAGTAGCCGATCTGCAGGCCCTTGCCCAGGCGCAGGTTGCCCTTGAGCGGATCCTGCGTGCCCGCCAGCGTCTTGACCAGCGTCGACTTGCCCTGGCCGTTGGCGCCGAGCAGGCCGATGCGCTGGCCGTTCTGGATCGACAGCGCCAGGTTGTGCAGGATGGTGACGGGCGGCTCGGCCTCGGCATAGCCGCAGTCGACACCGTCGAGCACCATCATCGGGTTGGGCGCGGCGTCGGGTTCGCGGAACTCGAAGGCGAAGCCGGCGGCCACGTGCACCGGCGCCAGCCGCTCCATCTTTTCCAGCGCCTTGACGCGGCTCTGCGCCTGGCGCGCCTTAGTCGCCTTGGCCTTGAAGCGCGTGATGAACGATTCCAGGTGCGCGATTTCCTTCTGCTGGCGCACGTAGGCGGATTGCTGCTGTGCCATCTGCTGCAGGCGCAGGGTCTCGAACAGCGTGTAGTTGCCGCCGTAGCGGCGCAGTTGCTGGTTCTCGATATGCACGGTGACGTTGCAGATCGCATCGAGGAATTCGCGGTCGTGCGAAATCATCACCAGCGTGCCGGGATAGCGCGCCAGCCAGTCTTCCAGCCAGACGATGGCGTCCAGGTCCAGGTGGTTGGTCGGTTCGTCAAGCAGCAGCAGGTCGGACGGGCACATCAGCGCTTGCGCCAGGTTCAGGCGCATGCGCCAGCCGCCGGAGAACGAGGCCACCGGCTGCGACACCTGCGCCAGCGTGAAACCCAGGCCCAGTAGCAGGGCCTCGGCGCGCGCCGGGGCGGTGTAGCCGTCGGCGTCGGCAAAGGCGGCGTGGGCTTCGCCCTCGGCACTCCCGTCGCCGCTGGCCTGTGCGGCGGCGATGGCGGCTTCGATCTCGCGCAGGCGGGTGTCGCCATCGATCACGTAATCCACGGCGGTGCGGCTGACCGCAGGCGTTTCCTGCGCCACGTGCGCGACGCGCCACTGCGCCGGCACGATGACGTCGCCCCCGTCCGGATGCAGCTCGCCGCGCAGCAGCGCGAACAGCGTCGACTTGCCGCTGCCGTTGGCGCCGACGAGGCCCACGCGCTCGCCCGGGTTGAGCGTCACGCTGGTGTGGTCGAACAGCACCTTGGTGCCGCGCTGGAGGACTAGCTGGTCGATTCGGATCACGGGAGGGGGAAATGCCTGAGTGAAAAACAGAAAAAGCGCGCAGAAAGCGGGCAACCGCCGGGCCTGGTGCGCTGGCCGGCATTGTAGCGTTTCCGGTGCGCCGCACGCCTTGACGGTGCAAAACAGCTCGGCAACGTGCACCGCCAATGTGCCTTCGTGCCGCGGCGATTCAGGGATTACCCTTGGTCTCGCAAAACTCTATTTTCTTGTTCGTGCGTTGCGTGTAAATTCATTTTCACGAACACGGCGTGCACCAGACGACGTCCAGACCAACCGCTTCCACCATGCAAAAAGGCCACTCGATCTCAGACCGCATTGCGCGCAGCCTGCCGACGCTGACGCCGGCGCACCGCCGCATGGCGGAATACGTGTTGGCCAATCTGTTCCGCGCGGCGACCATGCGCATCGACGAATTTGCCGCGGCGGTGGAGGTGTCGGTGGCCACGGCCAACCGTTTTGCGCGGGCGCTGGGGTTCGACGGCTATCCGCAGTTCCGGGCCGAGCTGGTGCGCGGCTTCGAGGCCACGCTGGCTCCGGTGGAGCGGTTGCGCAGCGAGCTGGAGCGGCCCGCGACCGCGGCCGAAGTCTTTGCCGCCTCGCTCGAAGATGCCGCGGCCAACGCCGAAGCCACGCGGCGCGGCATCGACCCGGAGGCCTGCGAGCGCGCGGTCTCGGCGATCCTGGCGGCGCAGCGTGTCTACGTGGCCGGCTTCGGTGCCAGCGGTTTCCTGGCTGGCCTGCTGCAGCACGGGCTGGAAATGCACTGCCGCATGGTGACCTCGGTGGCGGGCGCCGGCGGCGCCTCGCATGCGGCGCGGCAGCTGTTCAAGCAGCAGCCGAGCGACCTGCTGATCGTGATTGCCTTCCCGCGCTACGTCACGGACACCATCGAACTGGCCGAGCGGGCCAAGTCGCGCGGCGGCCAGGTGCTGGCGCTGACCGACGGGCCGACCTCGCCGCTGGCGCCGCTCGCTGATATCGCGCTTTACGCGCAGGCCGGCAACCGGCTCTCGGCCAACTCCGATGCCACCGTGCTGGCGCTGATCGAGGCGCTGTGCGGCGCGGTGGCGCACCGGGCCGAGCGCCCGGTCAAGGCCGCCGCCGAAATGACCGAATTCCTGCTGCCGTGGCTGTACGGCGCGCCGGCCGCGGAGTCCGCCGGCCGTGCCGCGCCCGGCACCGCGCAGCCCACCGAACCCACGGCCGGCGCCAAGCGCGGCCGATCCTCCAACACCCGCAAGTCCTGAGCATTCACATGCAACCAGCAGTCATTGCCATCCACGGCGGCGCCGGCACCATCACCCGCGCGGCGATGGACGCCGCCCGCGAACGCGAATACATCGAAGCGCTGCAACACGTGCTGCAAGCCGGCCAGCGCATCCTGGCCGAGGGCGGCAGCGCGCTCGATGCGGTCACCGAGGCCGTGCGCCTGCTGGAAGAATGCCCGCTGTTCAACGCCGGCAAGGGTGCCGTGCTGACCCATGCCGGCACCTATGAGCTCGATGCCGCGGTGATGGACGGCGCCACGCTGGAAGCCGGCGCCGTGGCCTGCGTCACGCGCCTGCGCAACCCGGTGCTGGCCGCGCGCGCGGTGCTGGACCACAGCGAACACGTGCTCTTTGCCGGCGCCGGCGCCGAGGCCTTTGCGCAGGCGCAGGGGCTGGAACTGGTGGGCCCGGACTACTACTTCACGCAGGCCCGCCATGACCAGTGGCAGCGTGCGCTTGGCAACGCCGGCATGGCGCTGCTGGACCACGATGCCGCTGCGCTGGTGGCGCAAGGCAAGCCGCTGGCGAGCGACCCGATCGATCCGGACAGCAAGTTCGGCACTGTCGGCGCGGTGGCCTGCGACGGCCGCGGCAACCTGGCTGCGGCCACCTCCACCGGCGGCGTGACCAACAAGCAGGTGGGGCGCGTGGGCGATACCCCGGTGATCGGCGCGGGCTGCTATGCGGACGACGTGGCGGCCGTGTCTGCCACCGGCACCGGCGAGATGTTTATCCGCACCGTGGCCGCGCACGACGTGGCCGCGCAGATGCGCTATGCGGGCCTGTCGCTCGAGGAATCGGCGCGGCGCGTGGTGATGGAGAAGCTGCCGGCCATCAACGGCCGCGGCGGCCTGATCGCGGTGGACCGCGCCGGCAACGTCACGCTGCCTTTCAACACCGAAGGCATGTACCGCGGTTTCGCCCGGGTGGGCGAGGCCGTGAACGTGTCGATCTACGGCTGAGCGCCATCCCCCTGCATCACCCGGCAATACAAGGAGTTCCAGTGGCCACTTCCCCTATGCAAGCCTCCCAGTCCGGCATCGTGCTGCCACCGCAGCGCGTGGTCTCGGTGAACGGGCTGACCGTGCGCTTTGCCACGTCCGAGCGCACCGTCGAGGCCGTGCGCAACCTGTCCTTCCATGTCGACCGCGGCGAGACGCTGGCGGTGGTGGGTGAGTCGGGGTCGGGCAAGTCGGTGACGTCGCTGGCGCTGATGCGCCTGGTCGAGCATGGCGGCGGCAAGATCGCCTCCGGCAGCATGGCGCTGCGCCGGCGCGGCGGCGAGGTGATCGAGCTGGCGCGCGCGGATAACGCCACCCTGCGCAGCGTGCGCGGCGCCGACGTGGCGATGATCTTCCAGGAGCCGATGACCTCGCTCAACCCGGTGTTCCCGGTGGGCGAGCAGATCGCTGAATCGATCCGCCTGCACCAGGGCAAGAGCCGCGCCGCGGCGCGCGCCGAAGCGCTGCGCATGCTGGAGCTGGTGCGCATCCCCGAGGCGCGCCGCGTGCTGGAGCGCTATCCGCACCAGCTCTCCGGCGGCATGCGCCAGCGCGTGATGATCGCGATGGCGCTGTCGTGCAAGCCGGCGCTGCTGATCGCCGACGAGCCCACCACGGCGCTGGACGTGACCATCCAGGCCGAGATCCTCCAGCTGATCCGCGGCCTGCAGGCCGAGATGCACATGGGCGTGGTCTTCATCACCCACGACATGGGCGTGGTGGCCGAGGTCGCCGACCGCGTGCTGGTGATGTACCGCGGCGAGAAGGTGGAAGAGGGCACCTCGGACGATGTGTTCCGTGCCCCCGCCCATCCGTACACACGCGCGCTGCTGTCGGCGGTGCCGCGCCTTGGCGCCATGAGCGGCACCGACCTGCCGGCCAAGTTCCCGTTGCTGCAGCTGGGCAGCGCCAACCCTGAACCGGTCGCAGCGCAGGACACCGTTACCCCGGGCGTGGCGCCGATCCTGCGCGTGCAGGACCTGGTGACGCGCTTCGACGTCCCCGGCGGCCTGTTCGGCCGCGTCACGCGGCGCGTGCATGCGGTCGAGAAGGTCAGCTTCGACCTCTATCCCGGCGAGACGCTGGCGCTGGTGGGCGAGTCCGGCTGCGGCAAGTCCACCACGGGCCGCTCGCTGCTGCGCCTGGTGGAAAGCCAGAGCGGCACCATCGAGTTTGCCGGGCAGAACATCAGCAAGATGGAAGGGCCGGCGCTGCAGACCCTGCGCCGCAATATCCAGTTCATCTTTCAGGACCCGTTCGCCTCGCTCGATCCGCGCGTGCCGGTGGGTTACTCGATCATGGAGCCGCTGCTGGTGCACAAGGTCGCCAGCGGCAAGGAGGCAGAGCAGCGCGTGGCCTGGCTGCTCGACAAGGTCGGGCTGGATGCATCGCACGCGGCGCGCTATCCGCACGAGTTCTCCGGCGGCCAGCGCCAGCGCATCTGCATTGCGCGCGCGCTGGCGCTGAACCCCAAGGTGGTGGTGGCCGATGAGTCGGTGTCGGCGCTGGACGTGTCGATCCAGGCGCAGATCGTCAACCTGGTGCTGGACCTGCAGCGCGAGCTTGGCATCGCCTTCCTGTTTATCTCGCACGACATGGCGGTGGTGGAGCGCGTGAGCCATCGCGTGGCGGTGATGTACCTGGGCCAGATCGTCGAGATCGGGCCGCGCCGCGCGATCTTCGAGAATCCGCAGCATCCGTACACCAAGAAGCTGATGTCGGCGGTGCCGATCGCCGACCCGGCGCGGCGCCACCTGCGGCGCGAGCCGCTCAACGACGAGATCCCCAGCCCGATCCGCGCGGTTGGCGACGAGCCGGTGGTGCAACCGCTGGTGCAGGTCGCCGGCAGCGGATCGCTCGGCCACTATGTCGCCCGGCATGCCGTCGGCGGCGCCTATTGAAGTCCTGGAAGTCACCAAGTTACCAAGGAGAATCGACGATGTCTGCACGTATGGTTTCGCCCCGATGGGTGGCCGGCGCCTTTGCCGCCGGCACGCTGGGCATGCTGGTTTCGGCCCCGGCTTTCGCCGCCAAGGATGCCGTGATGGCGGTGAGTTCGACCTTCACCTCGCTGGATCCGTACGATTCGAACGACACGCTGTCGCAGGCGGTTGGGAAGAGCTTCTACCAGGGCCTGTTCGGCCTGGACAAGGACATGAAGCTGGTCAATGTGCTGGCAGACAGCTACGACGTCAGCAAGGACGGCCTCACGTATACGATCAAGCTGAAGAAGGGCATCAAGTTCCACGACGGCACCACCTTCGATGCCGGCGCCGTCAAGGCCAACCTGGACCGCGTCACCAACCCGGCCAACAAGCTCAAGCGCTACACGCTGTTCAACCGTGTCGCCAGGACTGACGTGGTCGATGCCAATACGGTCAAGGTCACGCTGAAAGAGCCGTTCTCGCCGTTCATCAACGTGCTGGCGCACCCGTCGGCGGTGATGATCTCGCCGGCCGCGCTGCAGAAGTACGGCAAGGAAATCGCCTTCCACCCGGTTGGCACGGGCCCCTTCGAATTTGTCGAATGGAAGCAGCCCGACCACCTGAAGGGCAAGAAATTCGCAGGCTTCTGGAAGACCGGCTACCCGAAGATCGACACCATTACCTGGAAGCCGGTGGTCGACAACAACACCCGCGCCGCGATCATGCAGACCGGCGAGGCTGACTTTGCCTTCAGCATCCCGTTCGAGCAGGCCGCGGTGCTGAAGAACAGCGCCAAGGTGGATCTGATCGCCTCGCCGTCGATCATCCAGCGCTACCTGTCGCTGAACACCATGGTCAAGCCGTTCAACGACCCCAAGGTGCGCCAGGCCATCAACTATGCCATCAACAAGGACGCGCTGGCCAAGGTCGCCTTCGCTGGCTACGCGGTGCCGGCAGAAGGCGTGGTGCCGCCGGGCGTGGACTATGCCGAGAAGCTGGGCCCGTGGCCGTATGACCCGGCCAAGGCGCGCGCGCTGCTGAAGGAAGCCGGCTATCCGAACGGCTTCGAGACCACGCTGTGGTCGGCCTACAACCACACCACCGCGCAGAAGGTGATCCAGTTCGTGCAGCAGCAGCTGCAGCAGGTCGGCATCAAGGCCTCGGTGCAGGCGCTCGAGGCCGGCCAGCGCGTGGAAAAGGTCGAGAGCGTGCCCAAGCCGGAAGATGCCGGCGTGCGCATCTACTACGTGGGCTGGTCGTCGTCGACCGGTGAATCGGACTGGGCGCTGCGTCCGCTGCTGGCTTCGGAGTCGATGCCGCCCAAGCTGCTGAATACCGCGTACTACAAGAACGACCAGGTCGACGCCGATATCGCCGGCGCGCTGCGCACCACCGATCGTGGCGAAAAGGCGCGCCTGTACAAGGACGCCCAGGAACGCATCTGGAAGGATGCGCCGTGGGCCTTCCTGGTGACCGAGAAGGTGCTGTTTGCGCGCAGCAAGCGGTTGACCGGTGCGTATGTGATGCCGGATGGGTCGTTCAATTTTGAAGAGATCGATATCAAGCAGTGATGAGAGACCCCCAGCGGCGCTTCTCCCGCTGGCGGTTTGCTCCCCTCTCCCGCGTGTATAGACCGGGGACATAGGTAACACCTGTTCGGGGACATGGGTAACACAACT